>CAZHPS010000295.1:0-8705 GCA_964534335.1 uncultured Desulfobacterales bacterium | reverse complement strand
TTCTGATTCGTTTTTTTTAATTTTTTTCTATAATAATATCATCCCTTCCGGGATTCTGATTCGTTTTTTTTAATTTTTTTCTATAATAATATCATCCCTTCCGGGATTCTGATTCGTTTTTTTTAATTTTTTTCTATAATAATATCATCCCTTCCGGGATTTTTTCATTTCGTGTCATTTCGTGTCATTCGTGGTTTTACCATCATCATCCTTCCGGGATTTTTTCATTTCGTGTCATTCGTGGTTTTACCATCATCAACCCTCTGAACACAATCTCACCCGGCATAAAAACCGGATTTTTCCCAAAAAACCCGGTTTTCTCCCCCCCATTAACCATCAACCATCAACCATTAACCATCAACCATTCCACATTAACCATTCCACATCAACCATTCCCCATTAACCATTCCACATTAACCATTAACCATTCCCTATTCCCCCTCCCCCAAAATCTTCCCCTTTTCCAGCAGATCTATTTTAAGCCCCAACGCCTGCAGTTCCTTTGTAAGAACCTTGAAAGATTCAGGTATCCCCGGCTCAAGCACATTCTGCCCCTTTACAATCTTCTCATACATCCGCGTCCTGCCCGCCATATCATCAGACTTTACCGTAAGAAATTCCTGCAGCGCATACGCACATCCATAGGCCTCCATTGCCCACACTTCCATTTCACCCAGCCGCTGCCCCCCAAACTGTGCCTTGCCCCCCAAAGGCTGCTGTGTGACAAGGGAATACGGCCCGATAGACCTGGCATGAATCTTGTCATCCACCAGATGATGAAGTTTGAGCATATACATCGTTCCCACAGTAATCCGCCCCCTGAAAGCCTCCCCTGTGCGTCCGTCATAAAGAATGCTCTGCGCAGTCGGCGAAAGCCCGGCCTCTTTCAGCAGTTCCCGTATTCTTTCCTCTTTTGCCCCGTCAAAAACAGGAGTTGCCATATGCACCCCGTTTCTGTACCCTGATGCAAACGCCACCAGGGCTTTCTCCTCCATTGTCTCAGGATCCTCAGGCATAAGATCCCCGAAAATGGCCTTTATTTTCCCCCGCAGTTCCGCAATTCTGTTTTCTTCCAAAAGAAGCGTAATCTGATCCCCAAGCCCCCGTGCCGCGCGTCCCAGGTGAATCTCCAGAATCTGCCCCACATTCATGCGCGAAGGCACACCCAGCGGATTAAGAACCATGTCAACAGGTCTCCCGTCTGCAAAATACGGCATATCCTCAACCGGAAGTATGCGTGAAACCACACCCTTGTTTCCGTGACGCCCCGCCATCTTGTCCCCTACGGAAAGTTTGCGCTTCATGGCCACATAAACCTTGACCATTTTTATAACTCCCGGAGGCAGATCATCCCCTTTCTCAAACCGGGACACACGCTGCCGGAAACGGTTCTCACAGTCCTCGCACTGTGTCCGGTACAGGGTAAGAAGATCACCCAGTTTTTCAGAAATTTCCGGATTTTCACATATCAGACCGTCCAGATCCGTAATCGGTGCCAGTGTGCGTATATCCTCCGGCGTCAGAATATGCCCGGCCGGTATTGCTGTTTCCCTGTTCTTGCGCAGCGCAGCCCCTGTTTTCTGTCCTGAAAGCATATCCACCGCGCGTTCCGTCACCGCCTGGCGCAGAAGATGAATCTCATCATCCTTGTCCTGCTCAAAGCTCTGAATCTCAAAATCCTCTATAATGCGCGTCCGCTCATCCTTGTCCGCACCCCTGCGGGTAAAGATTTTTGCATCAATAACCGTGCCCTCCACCCCCGGCGGAACACGCATGGACGTGTCTTTCACATCCCCGGCCTTTTCCCCGAATATGGCCCGCAGAAGTTTTTCCTCCGGAGAAAGCTGTGTTTCCCCCTTTGGCGTCACCTTGCCCACAAGAATGTCTCCGGGACGCACCTCTGCACCAAGCCGGACTATGCCGGAATCATCAAGGTCTTTCAGTGCCTCCTCCCCCACATTCGGAATGTCGCGTGTAACCTCCTCACGTCCCAGCTTTGTGTCACGCGCCACCACCTCAAACTCCTCAATATGCACAGACGTGTAAACCCCGTCCCTTACCAGATTTTCACTGACCAGTATGGAATCCTCAAAATTGTATCCTCCCCAGGGCATAAACGCGACCGTGACATTTTTCCCCAGCGCCAGCTCCCCGCTCTCAGTGGCCGGCCCGTCAGCTATAATCTGGCCCGCCTTTACACGGTCTCCCTTTCGCACCAGCGGCCGCTGGTTAAAACAGGTGTTCTGGTTGGATCGCACAAACTTGGACAGATTAATGGGCTCTGCCAGCCGCTCCGCACCCTCAGGACTGAAATCATAGCGCAGCAGAATACGTGACGCATCCGCATCCACCACCGCGCCGTCACGCCTTGCCACAACCGTAACACCCGAATCTTTTGCCACCACCCCCTCAATCCCGGTTCCAATCAGGGGCGCAGACGGCTGCATAAGGGGCACAGCCTGGCGCTGCATATTGGAACCCATAAGCGCACGGTTTGCATCATCATTTTCCAGAAACGGTATCAGAGAGGCAGACACACTCACAAGCTGATTGGGCGATATATCCATAAGCTCAATCCGCTCCCGCTCCACCATCTCAAACTCACCCTGCACACGGGAAGTCACTTTGGGATTGATATAATGCCCGGTTTCATCCACACGCGCACTGGCCTGGGCTATGGGATGCTCTTTTTCCTCAAACGCACTCAGAAACCTGATCTCCGGCGTTACCCTGGCATTTTCCACCACCCGGTAAGGTGTTTCTATAAACCCGTAATCATTGACCCGTGCATATGTGGAAAGGGACACAATCAGACCGATATTCGGCCCCTCAGGCGTTTCTATGGGGCAGATCCGCCCGTAATGCGACGGATGCACATCCCGCACCTCAAATCCCGCACGCTCCCGCGTAAGTCCCCCGGGCCCAAGCGCGGACAGCCTCCGCTTGTGTGTGGTTTCAGACAAAGGATTGGTCTGATCCATAAACTGGGAAAGCTGACTTGTGCCGAAAAATTCCTTTACCACCGCAGCAACCGGTTTGGGATTCACCAGATCATGGGGCATAAGCGCGTCCACCTCCTGCAGACTCATGCGCTCCCGTATGGCCCGCTCCATCCGCACCAGACCAATCCTGTACTGGTTTTCCAGCAGTTCCCCCACTGCCCGCACCCTCCGGTTTCCCAAATGATCTATGTCATCCACCTTTCCCTGTGTATCGCGCAGTTCCACCAGAGTTTTTGCCGTGGCCAGAATATCCTCCCGCCGCAGCGTGCGCATGGAAACAGGTGTATCAAGCCCAAGACGGAAATTGATCTTCATCCGTCCCACCCCTGACAGATCATAATAGGCTGACCGGAAAAAAAGATTGTCAAGAAACTCCCGCGCCACATCCGCAGTAGCCGGATTCCCCGGCCGCATCCGCCTGTAAATATCCAGCAGCGCCTCTTCCCTGTCCCCGGTCTTGTCCAAAAGCAGCGTCTTGCGTATGGAATCCCCTGCTGCCCCCCCGTCTATAAAAAGTATGCGGAACCCTGTCACCCGCGCCTCTGCCATGCGTTCCAGCAAAGGCATGTCAACCGTGTCATTGGCACGCCCCATAACCTGTCCTGACAAAGGGCTGACAACCGCACACGACAGCACAGACCCGGCTATATCCTCAGGGCTTACACCTATGCGCTCTATGCCTGCCCCCTGAATCTGCCGGATAACCCTCCGGGTAAATGTCCGCCCCTTTTTCACAATCGACTCACCAGTCACCGGATCATTCACATCCGATGGCGCACGTCTGCCCCTGAAGCATTTTTCATCAAAAATTTTATAGTATTCACCCTTTTCCGCAACCACCTGCTCCGTGTCATAAAAATAGGACAGAAGATCCTCAGTGCTGTATCCAAACGCCCGGAACAGCAGCGTAATGGGAAACTTGCGCCTCCGGTCTATGCGTATATGCACTATGTCCTTTGGATCAACCTCCATGTCAATCCATGAACCCCGCACCGGTATAATCCTGGAAGAATAAATAACCTTGCCGCTGGAATGGGTTTTGCCCCTGTCATGGTCAAAAAACACTCCCGAAGACCTGTGAAGCTGGCTCACAACAACCCGCTCAGTGCCGTTGATGATAAAGGTTCCCCGCTCTGTCATAAGCGGAATCGCACCAAAATAAATCTCCTGCTCCTTAATATCCCGGATATTGGACAGACCGCTGTCCTTGTCATGATCATAAACCACAAGACGCACTGTAATGCGCAGAGGCAGCTCATACGTCATGCCCCGGTGCAGGCACTCCTCCACACTGTGCTTGATTTCACCAAACCGGTACGCCACAAAATCCAGCGATGCCGTGCCTGTAAAATCCCGTATGGGAAATACAGATTTGAACACAGCCTGCAGTCCTATGTCCCTGCGCTTTTCCGGCAGAACATCTATCTGAAGAAAACGGGTGTAAGAGTCCCGCTGCATACCAATAAGATCCGGTATGTCTATGATTTTTCCGATAGATCCGAAATTCTTGCGGATCCGTCCGGGTATATGGGGATTTGCGCTCATTATGTCTTTTCTCCGGGGTCTGGAACAGGGCCTGTCTTTGCGGAAGGAACAGACCGGGGACAGATAAAAACAGAAACCTCAGGCTGCTTCCGGTTCCCTGTCCCCAGTCCGCTGAATGTCTCTTTTATTTTACCTCAACCTGGGCTCCGGCCCCCTCAAGCTGGGCCTTTATTTTCTCAGCCTCATCCTTGGGAATGCCCTCTTTTACAGGCTTGGGAGCCTCATCAACCAAAGCTTTGGCCTCTTTGAGCCCCAGCCCTGTAATGGCCCGCACTTCCTTGATTACCTGAATCTTCTTGTCTCCCGCTGTCACCAGAATAACATCAAATTCAGTCTTTTCCTCAGCAGGCGCGGCAGCCTCTGCCGCAGGCGCGGCCATCATGGCCACAGGTGCCGCGGCTGACACACCGAATTTTTCCTCCATCTCCTTTATGAGCTCAGAAAGATCCAGCACTGTCATGTTTGCAATAAAATTGATTACATCCTCTTTTGTAATGTCTGCCATTTTCTGTCTTTCCTCCGAAATTTTATACAGATTTTGATACACATATAAATACAGATACAGATAACCACACAGGTCTCAGGTCACAGGTCTCAGGTTCAGGTCACTGTCCACCCCGTCCCCCCTGCTCTCAGGCCGCCCCGCCCCCCTGCACCGCCTCCTCTTTCCGGCTTTTAAGTGCCCCAAGCAGATACACAAACTTCTGCGGAATCCCGCTCATCACCCTCACAAACGATGCAGGCACTGCATTCATAACACCCAGAACCTGTGCCAGCAGCACCTCCCGTGAAGGCAGTGCAGACAAAGCCCTTATATCATCAGCCTCCAGAAGCTTTCCCTGCAGCGCACCGCTCCGGATCTCCAGTTTGTCATTGGTCCTGGCAAAATCTGTAAGCACCTTTGCCGGAATCACAGGATCAGCATAACTGATGGCCACCGCACTGGGTCCCGTAAACCTGTCCCTCAGCGCACCGGCCCCCGTATCCTCCGCAGCTCTCCGCAGCAGCGTGTTTTTTACCACTTTGTATTCCACACCCGCATCCCGCAGTCTGCGCCGCAGCTCCGTAAGTGCACCCACATCCATACCCTTGTAATGCGTCAGAATCACAATGCAGGCCCGTGAAAATTTCTCATGGATTTCCTGTGTTATCTCTTTCTTCTTTTCCAGTTTCATAAACAGATTTTGCACCTCTCTGTGTGTGCATCAAAAACCGGAGGATTTCCCATGGCACCTTCCCCACCCTAATCTTATACCGCTTCTCCATTGTTCCCAATACAATCCCAAACCATTGCCCCCGGAGTGCAAAAATTAAGCAAAGCGGTTTTTTGCATAGGAGTGCAAAAATTAACACCCCCGCTTTCAGATAATTTTTTATTCGTGTATTTTCGTGTATTTCGTGGTTAAAAAAACACACATTCCCCAATCTCTGAAAGCAGTCCGGCATAAGCAAAAGGTATTGTATTAACTCAATGGAAAATCAGCATTAATCCGGATCCCCAATAACAGAATCCGAATGTCTGGGCAGGCCGTCATCCGTTTAAACCGGTGCACATGGACTTTCCGGATACCTGCGGTCTTTGACATAGATTTGCATACTCCTGTGTTCTGTGCCGGATCATAATATCTGTCCAGATCCGGTACTCTGCTTCACCATACACCTATTTTGCCGGAGACAACTCCCTCAGGCTTGCCGTGTCAATTTTAAACCCCGGCCCCATTGTGGTGGAAACAGCTATGCTTCTTACATAGGTTCCCTTACTGGCCGGAGGTTTCAGACGCATAACAGTTTCCATGAATGCGGTCGCGTTCTGCATGATTTTTTCGGTTCCAAATGAAACCCGGCCCATAGGGGCGTGCACAATGCCGGCTTTTTCCACGCGGAATTCGATTTTGCCTGCCTTGAGTTCTTTTACAGCGCGGGCTATGTCCATGGTGACTGTTCCGGTTTTGGCGTTCGGCATGAGTCCGCGCGGACCAAGCAGCCGTCCGATTTTTCCCACAGTTCCCATCATGTCGGGTGTGGCCACTGCTTTGTCAAAATCAAACCAGCCCTCTTTGATTTTTTCCATAAGATCGTCTGCGCCTGCGTAATCTGCGCCTGCATCCAGTGCCTCTTTTTCCTTTTCGCCTTTGGCAAATACAAGGACACGGACATTTTTGCCAATGCCGTTGGGCAGTACAACTGTGCCCCGGACCATCTGGTCTGCGTGTCTGGGGTCAACTCCGAGACGGACGGCTATGTCAAAGGTTTCGTCAAATTTGGCATAGGAGGACTCAATGGCCATACGCACGGCATCGGCAAAGCTGAAAAGCGTTCCGGGCCGGATGTCTTTTTTGGCCTGTGTGTATTTTTTACCATGCTTGGGCATGTCTGATGTTCTCTCCCTGATGAGATTTTTCGGTTATACAGGCTCTTATGCCTGTATTTCTATTCCCATGCTTCTGGCAGTGCCGGCCAGTGTTCTGCACGCGGCCTCCAGAGTGCCCGCATTGAGGTCCGGCATTTTCATGCGGGCTATTTCCTCAAGCTGGGCCTGTGTAATGCGGCCGGCCCTGTCCCGTTTCGGGTCACTGGCACCTTTGGCTGCGCCTGCTGTTTTTTTGAGAAGAACTGAGGCAGGCGGAGTTTTGGTGATAAAGGTGAATGACCGATCCTGATATACTGTGATAAGGGCCGGAATAATCAGCCCCTCATCTCCTGCGGTTCTGGCATTGAATGCCTTGCAGAAGTCCATGATATTTACCCCGTGCTGACCCAGGGCCGGGCCAATGGGCGGGGAGGGATTGGCCTTGCCGGCCATGACCTGGAGTTTGATCTGTGCTATGACTTTTTTTGCCATTTTGGGGTTTGTGCTCCTTTGGGGGACAGTGACTGTGCGGACTGTATGCCCCCCTTTTTTTATGCCTTGGTGACCTGGACGAATTCAAGCTCCACCGGCGTGGCCCTGCCAAAAATGCTGACCAGGACACGGATTTTGCCTTTTTCCGGGTTCACGTCCTCCACCACTCCGCTGAAATTGGTGAAAGGACCGTCTGTGACCCTGATTTCATCCCCGGGTTCAAACAGGTACCTGGGTTTGGGTTTGACCTGACCGGCTTCCATGCGGGAAAGTATTTTCTGGGCCTCGTCTTCGGTAATGGGCATGGGTTTTTCCCTGCCCCCGAGAAATCCGCTGACTTTGTCAGTTGCAGTCACAATATGCCAGGTTTCATCGTCAAGTTCCATTTCCACAAGAAGATATCCCGGCCAGAATTTGCGTGAGGATGTGCGGCGCCTGCCTTTGACCAGTTCCACCACCTGCTCGGCCGGCACAAGTATCTGCCCGAATTTCGCGCCACGGCCTGACTGGACTATGCGCTCTTCCAGGGATTTTTTGACTTTGTTTTCAAATCCTGAGTATACATGGACAATATACCACTGCAGGGCCATTTTCTTTCCTCCCTGATTACTGCAGAACCATGCGGATAAGACCTGAAAGCCCCATGTCCATCATGCCGAGAAATGCGGATATGATCATGACCACCACAATGACAACAATGGTGGATCCCAGGGTCTGTTTGCGGGAGGGCCAGGTGACTTTGCGGTATTCGGCCCGGACTTCCCGGAGGAACTGCAATGCCTTTTCCACCAGGGTGTTCCGGCCCGGAACTGCGGGGGGTTTGCGTGACAGAGTGTTTTTCTGCGGATCGGGAGGGGCCGGTGCTGCCGTGTTTTCACCTGTCCGTATGCCGGAGACTGCATCTGCTTCGGTTTTTTTCTTTTTGACTGTTTTTTTTCTGAGTAAACGTCCCATCCTGCTCCCATATGCCGAACACCCGGATTCTGAACCGGGCTGTGTCTGATTTTAGGGTTTTTCCGGAAATTCCGGATGATTCCCTGTCCGGACTGCCGCGCGTGCCCGGTCATGCAGGCTGCACCCGGTTTATTTGCCTTCCCTGTGCGGGGTATGCTTCCGGCAAAAACGGCAGTATTTGCGGAACTCCAGTTTGTCAGGAGTGGTGCGCTTGTTCTTGGTGGTATTGTAATTGCGCTGCCTGCATTCGGTGCAGACAAGACTGATGATGACTCTCACTGGATTCTCCTTGTTGGACTAGGCAATCACCTCACTGACCACGCCTGCGCCGACAGTGCGTCCGCCTTCCCTGATGGCAAAAC
>CAZHPS010000294.1:0-8725 GCA_964534335.1 uncultured Desulfobacterales bacterium | reverse complement strand
TAGCGATGACATTGCCAAAAAAACAATCCAAAATCCCGTAAGGGATGACATTATTACAGAAATTTCTGATCACTGACACCTGAAAAGGAGGGACAATATGATCGAAGATCGGAGAACTGCCTATGACAGAAATGTAAGTTATGCGCTGGGACTGCTGGTTCTGACCGGCCTGTATCTGTCCAGTCTTTACAATTATCTTCTTTTTCACAGTCTCGCGGAAATTTTCAGCATTCTGGTGGCAGGTTCCATGTTCATGATTGCGTGGAATTCGAAAAAATACATTGAAAACAGTTATCTGATTTTTATTGCCATTGCCTATCTTTTCATCGGGCTGCTGGATCTGCTCCATACCCTTTCCTACAAGGGAATGCAGATATTCACAGATTATGATTTTTATGCAAACCAGTTGTGGATCGGGGCCAGAGGACTGGAAAGTCTGACACTGCTCACTGCCTTTCTTTTTCTCCGCACTGAAAAAAAAGTCTGGCCGGAAATGCTTTTTTCCGTGTATGCAGTCATTTCTGCGTTGATTGTCGCGTCTGTATTCTGGTGGAAAATATTTCCGGTCTGCTTTGTGGAAGGCAAAGGTCAGACAGATTTTAAAATCATCAGTGAGTATTTCATCTGCATCATCCTTGTGATTGATATTTTCCTTCTGTTCCGGCACAGGGACAGATTTGAGGAAAAGGTGTTCCGTTATCTGAACTGGTCTCTGGTTTTCACCATCGGCTCAGAACTGGCCTTCACCTTTTATATCAGCAACTACGGATTTTCCAATCTTATCGGCCATTATTTCAAAATATTCTCTTTTTACCTGATATACAAGGCCATTATTGAAACCGGCATTGTCCGGCCCTATGACATTATTTTCAGGGAACTGCGCATCAAGGAGCAGAATCTGGAAGAGGCCAGAAAGTCCGCAGATGCTGCCAACCGTGCCAAAAGTGAATTTCTTGCCAATATGAGCCATGAACTCCGCACGCCCTTAAATGGCATTCTGGGATATGCGCAGATCCTCAGAAGAGATCCGGAGATCACACAATCCCAGAAAAAGGGCTTGGATGTCATTGAACGCAGCGGAACCCATCTGCTCAATCTTATCAATGAAATTCTGGATTTGTCCAAAATTGAGGCCAGAAAACTGGAACTGCATTCCTCGAATTTCCGTTTTCCCGAATTTCTGCACGGCATTGCCCAGATTGTGCAGGTGCGGGCAGGGGAAAAGGGCATTTCCTTTCATTCGGAAATCGCGTCCAACCTTCCGCAGGGAGTGCGGGCTGATGAGAAACGGATCGCACAGGTGCTGCTCAATCTGCTGAGCAATGCGGTCAAATTCACAAATCAGGGCGGGGTTGTCTTTCTGGTGATGAAGACCGATCTCCGGGATTTGCCAGAGGAAAAACAGGAAAATGATACCCGTGTTTCCATCCGTTTTCAGATTGAGGATACAGGGCTGGGAATTCCCGAAGACAAACTCGAAGATATTTTTTCCCCTTTCAAACAGGTGGGGGATCATACCCGCAATATTGAAGGCACTGGGCTGGGACTGACCATCAGCCGCAGACTGGTCCGCCTTATGGGCGGAGAACTGTATGTGAAAAGCACGGAAGGCAAAGGCAGCACCTTCTGGTTTGACGTGACTCTGGAAAAGTCCGCAGCCGAAGCTGAAACACAGAAAACAGAGACAGAGCAGATTGTGGGATACAAAGGGGAAAAACGCAGAATACTGGTAGTGGATGACCGGTGGGAAAACCGGGCGGTTCTGTCCAGTTTTCTCACGTCCCTGGGCTTTGACGTGAGCGAAGCCGCAGATGGCCGGGAGGCCATGCGCCAGGCTGCGGAACTGAAACCGGAAATGATTTTCATGGATCTGGTGATGCCCGGAATGGACGGATTTGAGGCCACCCGCCAGATCCGGAATTCTCCGGAACTCAGACATATCAAAGTAATGGCCGTGTCTGCAAGTTTTTCCCTTTCCCCGGAGGAAATCATAGCAGGCAGCGGTCTGGACGGCTATATTGCCAAACCTGTAAAGTTTGGGGAAATTTTTCAGACTTTGGAAAAACATCTGGCAGTGGAATGGATATACAGGGAAAATAAATCCCCGGCTCCCGCGGAAAATCCTGAGTGCGGAAGCACAGGCGAAACAGGGGCTATGGTGTTTCCGCCTATGCCGGACATCAGGGAACTTCACAGCCTGGCCCGTCTGGGTGACATTTCCGGCATTCACAGTCAGTTGGATCGCATTGCACAGTCGGATGCCGCCTGCGCGTGCTTTGTGTCGGAAATCCGGGAACTGGTCAGCCGTTTTCAGGTAAAACAGATCCGGACACGGATGGAGGAAATTCTGGGAGAAAATATATGAACAGCATGGATATGAAAAATGCCACAGTGCTGATTGCAGATGACACCCCGGAAAATCTGGGCGTGCTGTTTGAATACCTGAATCATATGAATTTCAGGGTGCTGGTGGCCCAGAGCGGGGAGGCTGCCCTTGAACTGGTGGGGGAAATCCTGCCGGACATTATTCTCATGGATATTCAGATGCCGGGAATGGACGGGTTTGAAACCTGCCGGAGATTAAAGGAAAAAGCTGATACAAAGGAAATTCCCCTGCTTTTTGTCAGCGCGCTTTCCGATACAGGGGACAAGGTGAAAGGATTTGCAGCAGGCGGAGTGGATTATATCACCAAACCCTTTCAGCAGGAGGAGGTTCTGGCCCGGATCAGCACACATCTCAGTCTTTCCCGCCTGAAAAAAGCATTGGAGGAAAAAAATGCCTGTCTGGAAAAAGAAATTTCAGTGCGCAAACAGGCCGAGAAAACCGCAGAAACCGCGAATCATGCCAAAAGTGAGTTTCTGGCAAATATGAGTCACGAACTCCGTACCCCGCTCAACGGCATTCTGGGATATGCCCAGATTCTGAAACGGGACAGAACCCTGAGTGAATTTCAGAAAAAGGGACTGAACATCATTGAGCGCAGCGGCAATCATCTGCTCAATCTCATCAATGAAATACTGGATCTGTCCAAAATTGAGGCCGGAAAAATGGAACTGAACAAATCCGCTGTTCAGTTCCGGGAATTTCTCAGCGGCATAGCCGAAATGATTTCGGTTCAGGCAAAGGAAAAAGGGCTGTCCTTTGATTTTCTTCCTGATGAACATCTGCCCATCGGCATCAGGGCTGATGAAAAACGGCTGGGGCAAATCCTGATCAATCTTCTGGGCAATGCGGTAAGATACACAGCCAAAGGCGGACTTGTGTTCCGTATATCCCGATCCGGGAATTCTGCAAATCCGGAAAAACATGCCACTGTAACTGTATGCTTTCAGGTGGAGGACACAGGCATTGGGATTCCCGAAAACAAACTGGAGGAGATTTTCAGTCCTTTCAGACAACTGGGAAATTTTACCCATAAAGCTGAGGGCGCAGGGCTGGGGCTGTCCATCAGCCGCAGTCTGGTGCGCATGATGGGCGGTGATTTGCATGTCAGAAGCACACCGGGAAAAGGCAGCACGTTCCGCTTTGAACTGAAATTTGAGGAAACAGATCCGGACAGGGAAAAACATGTGTCAGAACCTGCACAGATTACTGGATTCACAGGAAAAAGGCGGAAAATTCTGGTGGTGGATGACAATCTGGAAAACCGGCTGGTGCTGATGCATCTGCTGGGGCCTCTGGGATTTGATCTGACCGATGCAGCCAATGGTCTGGATGCTGTTAAACTTGCTTTGGAATTTCTGCCGGATCTGATTCTCATGGATCTGGTCATGCCGGTTATGGACGGATTTGAGGCCAGCCGGAAGATACAGGAAAGTCCTGCACTCAAAGATGCGGTTATCATTGCAGTATCAGCCAGCACAGCCATTTCTGCGGAACATATCCGGACGGAATTCAGGCTCCAGGATTATATCCGCAAACCTTTCCAGGCCGGAGAACTGCTGGACAAAATTTCAAAATATCTTAACATACAATGGATATATGAAGGGGAGGAAAAAGAAGAAAAAACAGACGGAGATAATGGGATCAGTGCTTCCTCCGCAACTGATCCTGACAGAGAAAATGAAAGCGAAGATAAGCAGGCCGGATTTGCCATTCCCCCGGTTCCTGAAATCCAAAAACTTTGGGAACTGGCCGCAGACGGCAATTTCAGGCAACTGCAGGATCGAATGGATGAAATTATGCGTACTGCTGTGCAGTACAAATTTTTCTGCACCAGACTTAAAACCCTTTCTGATACACTGGATGAGGATGCAGTATGCGCTTTTCTGCATCAGTTCATTCCTGATAAGTGACCTGAGTTACACAGTTTAATTTTAATATGTTGACTTTAATGGAATAAAATAATATGACAGACAGAAAAAGTTTTGACAGTCCGTGGAAGGAAATACTGGGGGCATATTTCCGTGAGTTCATGCTCTTCTTTTTCCCGAAGATTGAGAAAGAGATTGACTGGGAAAAGGGGTATATTCCGCTTGATAAGGAACTGCACCAGATCACGCGTGAGTCTGACACCGGCAACCGGGTTGCGGACAGACTGATGCAGGTGTGGAAGAAAAACGGGGATGAAACATGGGTGATGTCCCATGCCGAGATACAGGGGAAAAAGGAGGAGGGATTTTCCCGGAGAGTTTTTGTGTACAATTACAGGGGACAGGATCTGTACGGCAGACCTGTGGTCAGTCTGGCCGTGCTGACAGACACAGACCCGGAATGGAAGATTTCGGAATATAAGCAGGAGCTGTGGGGATGCAGCACAAAGTTTTCCTTTCCCTGCGTTAAGCTGCTGGATTACAGAAAAAAATGGAAGCAGCTTGAATCCTCGCAGAATCCTTTTGCTGTGGCGGTCATGGCCCATCTGAAAACTCTGGAAACCCGGAGGGATAATCAGAACCGCCTGCAGTACAAACTGGCACTCAGCAAAAACCTTTACCGTCACGGGTGGACAAAGGATGACATTATCCGGCTGTACCGGTTCATTGACTGGATTATGGTGCTTCCGGGTGACATGGAAAACATTTACCATGAAAAACTCATGGATTATGAAAGGGAGGTGAATATGCAGTACATCACAACAGCCGAAAGGATCGGAATGGAGAAGGGAAAACTGGAAGGAAAACTGGAAGGAAAACTGGAAGGCATAATGGCTTCCCTTCAGACCGTTCTTGAGGTGAAGTTCGGAGATAAGGGAGATGCGGTATATACGAAAATCAGGAGAATAAAAAAACCGGACAGGCTGATGGGCATTCTTGCTGCCGTGAAAACCGCAAAATCACCGGAGGATGTTCTGAAGGCCGTGAAAGAGAAAAAACAGGGCGGTCCCGCTGCTGCCTGAAAGTCATTTCTGTCCTGAATTGTGATTATGAAAAACTCATGGATTATGAAAGGGATGTGAATATGCAGTACATCACAACCGCCGAAAGAATCGGTATGGAAAAGGGGATTCTGCTGGGTTCCCTTCAGACTGTTTTGGAAATGAAATTCGGTGATCGGGGATTGATTCTTTATCCAAAAATCAGACGGATTCAGAAAACAGACAGACTGGAGAAAATTCTTCAGGCTGCCAAATCCGCAAAATCAGAGGAAGAGATTCTGAAGGCGATCAAAGGGAAAAAAAAGAAGACCTCTGCTGAGTGATTTTCCTGTTCCCACTCTTCGCATCAATGCAATTGTTTTATTGACTGGATTATGGCGATTCCGTCTGACATGGAAAATGATCAGCAGGCCTGATCCGCTGCCAATTTCAGCATGAAGGAAATATATATGGAAACAGACGTTCTGAAAAATGCCACCATACTGGTGGTGGATGATAATCCGGTAAATCTGAATCTGCTGTCCGATTTTCTGACAGACGCAGGGTTTACTGTTTTGCTGAAAAAAGACGGGGAAAAGGCATTGGCCCTTATCCAAAGAAAACAGCCTGATATTATCCTTCTGGATATTCTGATGCCGGGCATGGACGGATTTGAAACCTGCCGCCGTCTCAAATCTGATCCGGACACAGAGGATATTCCCGTCATTTTTATGACAGCACTTTCCGAGACCGTTGACAAAATCAGGGGGTTTGAACTGGGTGCTGTGGATTATATCACCAAACCCTTTCACCATGAGGAAGTGCTGGCCCGTGTCAGAACCCATCTGACCATTCAGAACCTGAAAAACAGTCTGGAGGAAAAAAACATCATTCTGCAGGAGGCTTTGGAACGGGAACGCAAACTGCTGGAAGACATCCGGCTGAACCTGAGCCTTTCCCTGCCCCATGAACTGCGCACGCCCCTGAATGCTGTTCTGGGATTTTCTGATTTTCTCACAGATGTGAACAGACTGCCGGAGCCTGAACGGATTGCGGAATACGGAAAAGCCATCCGGCAAAGCGGACTCCGGCTGAACCGTCTGGTGGAAAACTCTCTGCTGTATGCCAATCTGAAACTGCTCAAATACACCTCAGAGGATAATCAGATCTGGCCCGGGGAAAACCGCATTGCTGCCGGAAAAATCATCACAGAAATATGTGTGCAGATGGCAGAGGAACGGGAAAGGCAGCGGGATCTCGGACTGGAAATCTCTGATGTCATGATACGCATCAACCCGGAAAATCTGAAAAAAATCCTCACAGAACTGCTCGATAACGCATTCAAATTTTCCATGCCCGGCTCTCCGGTAAGTGTGAAACTCACCATCAGCGCATGCCTGTGCATTCTGAGCATTTCAGACAAAGGCCGGGGCATGGGCGCAGAGCAGATCAGAAATATCGGAGCGTTTATGCAGTTTGACCGGAAGCGGCACGAACAGCAGGGCAGCGGACTCGGACTGATCATCGCATGGCTTCTGGCCAGGCTGGAAGGCGGAATTCTTTCTGTCACCAGCGAACCGGGCAAAGGATGCACAGTGAGCATTGTCCTCAAATGCGATACTGTCATCTGCAATCCGGAAGACAGCGTACCATATGTCACAAAGAAAGTCTGTGACGCGAATCCGGCAGAGATTTCCTGTGTTTTTCCCCTGCCATCCTGCACGAAAAAGCTCCATGAACTGATAAGCTCAGGACATATCAGCGGAATTCTGGAAGAACTGGACAGAATTGAAAAACAGGATGCACAGTACAGAGAGTTTGCGGCAAAACTTCGGAACTGGACCAACAATTTTGAAATCAGAAAAATCCGGGATTTTATGGAAAAGCACATGAATCATGGGGATGGTGAATATGGAAGTAAATGAAATCACAGATGAAACATACCAAAATTATTTTTCATCACTTCTGTCGGGAAAACGTCTTGTCTGTGCGGATATGGCGGAAGAGATTCTCAGAAACGGAATTCCGGTAAAAGATCTATATGTCCTTTTATTTCAGCGTGCCCTGTATCAGGTCGGGGAACTGTGGGAGCATAACAGAATCTCTGTTGCTGCTGAGCATATGTCCACTTCGATCACAGAAGGCCTGATGAACCGGATTTATCCGGATATTGTATCAGGAAAACGTATCGGAAAAAAGGTGATTATTGCCTCAGCGGAAAATGAACAGCATCAGGTCGGAGCCAAAATGGTGGCAGATGTGTTTGAAATGAAGGGATGGGATGCGTTTTATCTGGGCTCCGGTACACCAGGCAATGAACTCATCTGTTTTGCACAGGAAATACAGCCTGATGTCATCGGACTCTCACTGAGTGTTTATTTTCATATGGAACAACTTGAAAAAATGATAAAAGCCATCCGGGAGCATTTTCCGGGTATGCCGATACTGATCGGAGGCCAGGCTTTCCGTCATGGAACTGCCTTATGGCTGGACTCCCTGCCGGAAGTTATTTTTATTTCTTCGCTGGATGAGTTGGAAAAAATGATTGACGGGGGAAGGATATAAGTAACCTTCCATAAATTTTCGGGTATAAAATTTATGGAACCGTCCCCAATAAACATAATTTTTTCCTCTGTGTCCTCTGTGGATATTTTTTTCTCTGTGTTCTCTGTGGGAAACCCCGATCCGGACATCCTGAAAACTTTATACACGAAAATTTATGGAAACCTACTTAAAAAAGAAAGGAGATATGATGAACAGAGAAAATTTAATCCGCTCCGCAGCGGAAATTGCACAGGCTGCACCGGAAGCAGCAGAGGAATATGGCCGGAAAAAGGAAGTGCTCACGGCAAAGATCAATGAAATCATGCTCCGGCGTCCTGATATTCATGAACTTGTGGGTGAAAAGAATATTGACATGATGAAAGACAACCACAGCAATCATGCCAGATTTGTGGCCTCCATTCTCCGGTATTTTCATCCGGAAGTCCTGACTGATACGGTGCTGTGGGTATTCCGATCCTACAGTTCGCGCGGATTTCACAAGAATTACTGGTCCGCACAAATCAACGCGTGGATTGAGATAATGCGGCAGGAACTCACGCCTGAGTCCTTTGCGTCCGTGTATCCGCTGTATGAATGGTTCAGTGTGAACATTCCTGCTTTCAGCAATATTTCTGACACACAGCTTCGGGAAACACGGGAACATGATTTCTGAAAACCAGGGATTCAATTCTGGGTAGTACATGACCAATTTGAATTTTATACAATCCCCTCTTGAGAGGGGCAGGGGTGTGTGTCTGTTCCCGCGCCTGAAACACACCCCCTGCCCCTCTCAAGAGGGGATTTGATACCATAAAATCTAAATTGGTTATGTAGTAGTGCTCTGTCAAAATTTAAATGACGGATAAAGTCTTTTCAATTTTATCCTG
>CAZHPS010000293.1:0-8797 GCA_964534335.1 uncultured Desulfobacterales bacterium | reverse complement strand
GCAGTTATTTTGTGATGAAATGGGATTTTTCCGCAGTCAGTCCCCAGGGGGAGGCGGGACAGATTCAGCAGGCCCTGTATGATCATATCAACGGGCGCATTCAGGTGTTCGGAAAATATTATTCTGATTTTCTGACAGACAAAATTGAAATTAACCGGACAAATGCACCGGCCTCACTCCAGTCCCTGCTGACAGCCATACAGGGAACACCGTATAAACTGTATCTTTTCATTGACGAATACGACAATTTTGCCAATGAGGTGATGATGGCCGGTCAGACACAGATGCAGCGTTACAAAGACCTGCTGTACGGCGAAGGTGCTGTCAAAACCGTGTTCAAGGCCATCAAGGCCGCAGGCGCAGGTCTTGGACTGGACAGGGTTTTCATCACGGGTGTTTCCCCTGTGGTGCTGAGCGACATTACGAGCGGGTACAATATTGCAAAAAACATCTCCCTGAAACCGCATTTCAATGATTTATGCGGTTTTCATGAATCTGAAATCCGGGATGTGCTGTGCCGGACAGCATCAGAATGCGGTCTGTCCGGACAGCAGGCGGATGAGACGCTTTGCATGATGCGGACATTTTACAACGGCTACTGTTTTGGCTTTGACAGACTGCCGCAGGTTTACAATCCCACACTTTCGCTCTGGTTTCTTGAACATTTTCAGGAAACATGCCGGAAACCCCGGCAGATGCTCGACAGCAATCTGGCAATGGATCGGGGAAAAATCCGTTATATCTCCGGGCTTCCCGGCGGAGAACAGATCGTCATCAGCGCACTGAACCGGGAACCGGCCCTGAGTGTCGGAAATCTGGCCGACCGTTTCGGAGTGGAGGACATGCTGACAGCACTGAAGGATGAGACGTTTATGATCTCCCTGCTGTACTGGTTCGGTGTGCTGACCTTCAGCGGTGAAAAGACGGAATTCGGTGACTCTGTTCTGAAGATTCCGAATCTGGTGATCCGGAAACTTTATGCGGAGCGGATCCGGGAAATGTTTCTTCCCGAATCCGGGGATGAGATTGTGCGGACAGCCCGAAATTTTTACAAAACCGGAGATATGCAGTCTTTGTGCGCTTTTGTTGAGCAGAAGTATTTCAGGGTGTTTGACAACCGGGATTACCGGTGGGCAAACGAACTGACAATAAAAACTGCGTTCCTGACCCTGCTGTTTGATGACAGCTTTTACATCATGGATTCAGAAACTTCGCTGGAACGCGGATATGCGGATATGACCATGATCGTCCGGCCCGACATGCGGCAGTATCCGCTTCTGGATTTTCTCATGGAATTCAAATATGTGAGTCTCAAAGATGCGGAACTCACCGGGGATCAGGCAAAAGAGATGGGCATTGATGAACTGAAAACACTTGCACCGGTTCAGAAAAAACTGGCAGAATCAGAAACAAAACTCAGGGATTACCGAAGGATTCTGCTCTCAGAATACGGGGATCTGCTGCAACTGAGAACATACAGTGTTGTTACCATCGGATTTGAACGCGTGATCTGGGAGGAACTGATATAAACAGGAGTTATGCAGTTGGAATCTGCGATCATAGATTTGAGCATAACTGACCGGTTTCAAAAAAATTAATGTGGATGACATGACCCTTCTGGTGATCCGGGGAAAGAGCGGGAGGGTGAAATAACAGACCGGAAAATGGAGGACAGGGTATGACAATTCAAAAAAAAATGCTGGTACTGGTTGATGGATCCCAGCGATCCATACAGACTGCTGAATATGTAAAAGAATTTATGCCTGCTGACGGGAACACGCGGATTGTGCTGTTTCATGTTTTCAGCGGACTGTCAGAGGAATATCGGGAACTGGAAAAAGATCCGACCTGCACTGGCACGGCTGATCAGTTGAAAAATCTGGAAACAGATCAGAAAGGAAAACTCCGTGCGCATATGCAAAGGGTGAAAGAAATTCTCATTGCAGGCGGTTTCTCAGACCAGTCTGTTGAAATCAGATTTCATCCTTTGGAAAAAGGGGTTGCCCGTGATATTATAGAAGAAGCGAAAAAAGGTTACAGTGCGGTTGTCATGAGAAGGCGGGGAATGGGCGCGCTGACAAGTATCATACTTGGCAGTGTTGCTGTCAAGCTGCTGCAGTCTTTGACTTTTATTCCCATTATCATTGTGGGACAGGCTCCCCCGGTCAAAAAAATTCTGCTGGCTGCGGATGCTTCCCCCTTTTCCGTCAAAGCCGCTGAATTTGTCGCGTCAATGCTGGGCGGATATGCCTATGATGTCTGTATTTTTCATGCCATTATCGGTCTGAGTTCTGTAAATTTTGAACTTGCTGAAATGGATAAGCAGGAAGTTCCTGAAACAAAAACACCTGACAACTGCATTGAAGTCTTTAAAATAAAAGTGGCCGGACTGTTTCAGGAAATAAAAAACATTCTGATGGCATCAGGATTTGCATCTGAAGAATTGTCTGAAAAAATCGTCACAGGGGTTTACAGCCGTTCAGAGGCTATCATCAAAGAAGCAGAAGACAGCGGATGCTGCACAATTGTTGTGGGCAGACGGGGGCTTTCAAAAGTAGAGGCATTTTTTATGGGCAGAGTCGGCCATGAGGTTGTTTATGCAGGAAAACAGTTTACCGTCTGGGTTGTCTGATGACAGTCTGAGGGGCAGGAAACCCAATTCGGGGAATGCCTCTTTTTTTAACCACGAAAGACACGGACAGCACGAAAAAAACAGCATTTGAAATGCTCATGTTTTGAAAGCGGATATTGATAAGTAGGGTTCCATAAATTTTCGGGTATACTGTTTCAACTTTGGTTTTTTATGGCACAGAAATTGCGTGTTGCCGGGAACATGTTTTTTCAGCCTGTCCGGAGGATTTTTCAGGTCAGAAAGGATGATTTTTTCCCGTCCGGACCGCATTGCAAAAATCATGCCCCCAAAAACCAAAGTTGAAACATTATATAAAGTTTTCAGGATGTCCGGATCGGGGTTTCCCACAGAGAACACAGAGAAAAAAACACCCACAGAGGACACAGAGGAAAAAACTGTATTTATTAAGGATGGTTCCATAAATTTTCAGGTATAAAGTTTTCAGAAAAATCCGGTTTTTCGGAAAAACCGGATTTTTTGAATATACTGTTTCAACTTTGGTTTTTTTCGGCATGATTTTTGCAGTGCGGTCAGAACCGAAAAAAATCATCCTTTCTGACCTGAAAAACCCTCCGGACAGGCTGAAAAAACATGTTTCTGACGGCAGGCAATTTTTGTGCCATAAAAAACCAAAGTTGAAACAGTATACACGAAAATTTTCGTTTGCCTACTTATGCGTTTCGCCAAAAAAAACTTTGTGTGACTCTGAGGAAAACTCTGTGTGACTCTGCGGTTAAAAACAGGCTGACAAGCGTTTTGAATCACTGCCAAATTTATTTGAAAGTCCATTAATGCGCCTCTGCCCAGTTCTGTCCGGAATCCATATTCACTTTCAGGGGAACCCGGAGATCCGGCCAGACATTTTCCATGATATTTTTTACCAAATTCTTTACCATATCCATCTCTTGCGGCGGCACTTCAAACACCAGTTCATCATGCACAGACAGCAGCATGGCAGTTTTTAATTTCCGCTGTTTCAATTCTGCGTGAACACGGATCATAGCCAGTTTGATCAGATCAGCCGCTGTTCCCTGAATAGGCGTGTTCACCGCTGTTCGCTCTGCAAAAGCCCGAATATTCTGATTGGAACTGCCAATTTCCGGTATCAGGCGGATACGTCCCAGCAGAGTGGAGGTTTTTCCGCTTTTCCGGGCTTCTTCTATCGTACTGTCAATATAATTTTTCACGCCTTTGTAGCGGGAAAAATAATGGTCAATATAGGTCTGCGCCATTGTGCGGCTGATGCCCAGTTCTTTGGACAGACTGAACGCTCCCATGCCGTAAATAATGCCGAAATTGATGGTTTTTGCCTGCCGTCTGAGTTCCGGAGTAATCATTTCCGGAAGAACCTGAAAAACCTCTGCTGCTGTGCGGGTGTGAATATCCTCTTCTTCGGCAAATGCCTTGATGAAAATCTCATCACCCGAATAATGCGCCAGCAGCCGGAGTTCAATCTGGGAATAATCCGCAGCCAGCAGAATCCAGCCTTTCTGCGGAATGAATGCCCGGCGGATTTCCATGCCTTCTTCTGTGCGGATGGGAATGTTCTGCAGATTGGGCTCTGAACTGCTCAGACGTCCCGTGGCCGTGACCGTCTGGTTGTAAGAGGTGTGAATCCGGCCTGTTTCCGGGTGAATCATTTCCAGCAGCGCGTCCGCATAAGTGGATTTGAGTTTGGCAAGAGTCCGATGACGCAAAATCAGAGCCGGAAGTTCATGGGTTTCAGCCAGAGAAGTCAGCACTTCCACATCTGTGGAATAAGCTGTTTTCTTTTTTGTTTTTTTCTGCACTGGAAGTTGCAGTTTTTCAAACAGGATCTCCCCCAACTGCTGTGAAGAATGAATATTGAATTCCTCACCGGCCAGAGAGTAAATCTGTTTTTCCAGCAGACCAAGCTGATGATCAAAGGATTTTGACAGATTGCAGAGCCGCTCTTTGTCCACACAGATGCCCTGCATTTCCATGTCTTTCAGCACAGGAATCAGGGGCATTTCCACTTTTTCCATCAGATCCGTGAGACCGGTTTCCGCAAGCATGGGTTCCAGCACCTGCCAGGCCATAAGCGTAATATCCGCATCCTCACACGCATAAGGCACGGCATTTTCCACCATCACCTGATTGAATCCCACCATACTTTTGCCTTTGCCTGCCACATCCGCAAAGGTGATGTTTTTATGCCCAAGAAAATCCAGAGCAATGCGATCCAGATTATGGCCCCGTTTGGAAGGATCAAGCAGATAGGAAGCAAGCATGGTATCCGCGACCACACCCTGCAAATCAAGTCCGTGGCGGTTCAGCACAATCCAGTCATATTTGATATTCTGCCCGATTTTTTTTACATTGGGATTGCCCAGCACCGGACGCAGCGCATTGAAAATATCCGCAAGCGGAATCTGTTTTGGCGCGCCGATATAATCATGACCGCAGGGAATGTAAAACGCCTCGTTTTCTTTCAGAGAAAAGGAAAGCCCCACCAGTTTTGCTTTCATGGGGTCAATGGAAGTGGTTTCTGTGTCCAAAGCAAAAAGATTTGATTTTTCCAACTTTGTCACAAGTTCTGACAGCGCGGATGTTTCCAGTATGGCAGTGTATTTTTTCTCCTGTTCGTGTGTTTCACTCTTTTCTGTGAAAATATCCTGAAATTCCCGGAATTCCAGTTCTTTGAACAAAGCGGAGAGAACAGTTGGATCTGCATCCTGTGCTTTGAAGATTTCCGGATCAAAAACAACCGGCGCGTCTGTGCAGATTGTCACCAGTTTTTGGCTCAGCAAAGCCTGATTTTTGTACTGCAGCAGATTTTCCTTCTGCTTTTTCTTTGTGATGTCCGCAATCTTTGCATAGAGAAGATCCACACTGCCGTAAGTCTGAATCAGAGACAGTGCAGTTTTTTCTCCTATGCCCGGCACGCCCGGCACATTGTCGGACGTATCGCCCCACAAAGCCATGACATCTATCATCTGCGCTGGTGCAATGCCCATGTCTTTTTGCATACTTTCCAGACTGATGGTCTTTTCTTTCATGGGGTCCCAGAGGGAAATATTTTCTGTAAGCAGTTGCAGAAAATCCTTGTCACCTGTCACCATGACTACGGAAAATCCGGCAGATTCAGCCTGACGCGCAAGTGTGCCAATCAAATCATCAGCCTCAAATCCGTCTGCTTCGATCATGGGAATACGGTATCCTTCCACAATCTGCTTTATGTAAGGAAGCTGCATAACCAGATCCTCAGGCATGGGCGGACGGTTTGCCTTGTATTCCGGATACATTTCATGCCTGAACGTGGGGCCTTTTTTGTCAAACAGCACAGCCAGCCAGCCCGGTTTTTTCTCCTGCATGAGTTTGACCAGCATTTTGGCAAAACCGAACGCGGCATTGGTGGGAAGTCCTTTGGAATTGGTCAGACCGGCCCGGATGGCATGATAAGCCCGGTACACATACGCGCTGCCATCAATAAGATAGACTGTTTTCTGTTCTGTCATGGGAACTGGTTCCTTTTGAGTTTTGGTTTACATTCCCCACAAAATGATTTTTTTCCCGTCTGAAACAATTTCTTCCCGGCTGATGCGTTCTTCCCAGGAAATGCCGGAACGGGTTTCAAAGATGATGAGATGTCCGATTGTTACGCCCATCTGATCCATGTATCGCCCAATCTGCTCCAGCCCGTCCTCACGGGTAAACTGATCGTGATACAGTTTCAGTTCCAGAATGTGTTCCTCCCCGCCGTATTCCACCCACAGGTCGCAGCGTCCGTTTCCGGCCGCCATTTCCCGCTCAATTCTGCCGCCCGCGCTGATGATCCGCTGCAGAAAGGCCATCAGCAGCAACTGACGCCCGGTTTCCCGGAAACTGTATTTTCCCAGCCAGGATTCGGAATGCCTTCTGTAGAATTTCTGAAAGGCCGCAGGGAGCGCATTCATATTGAGACGGTTATCCTGAATATACCAGCGGGGCTGCACAATATCCTGTGGCAGCATTTCCTGAAAACCCAGACTCAGAACACGGGGAATGATTTCCTGACAGATGGGATTGGCAAAGCGCACCGGCGGACGGGGCGCGATCAGTCCCAGATCCCGCGCATAGGACACCGCATCACTGAGATTGTCAAACTCCGGCGCATTGCCGGAAATAATGGCCTCGGCCAGGGGTTTGATTTTCGGCTCATTCAGCTTGTCAATCAGAGAATCCAGATGCGTATCCCTGCGCTGGATAAGCTGCTCTTTGGCCTGAATGACATGCTCAGGCGTAATCTCTTTTGTGCAGTCATCCCCCAAAATTTCAAAAACAATCTGGTTGGCCAGTGCATTGGTCAGCCATGGCTGGCCCTGGCTTAAACGGAAAATTTCCTCCCTGATTTCCGGCCGGAACACCTGACCGGTTTCCTTTGTATGCTCCTCCAGCAGGCTGCATACCTCCTCATACATGAATCCGTCCATAAAAAGAGATTTGCTTTTGACATTGAAGGGCGATCCGGTTCCCATGCTTTCCCTTTCAGCACGGAGACGGATTTTGTAATCCCGTATGTCCCGCAGTCCCACCAAAGCCACAGACAGGGGGAAAGATGCGGGACGGCTCTCGAATCCGGAACGCAACTGGCGCAGCAGGGCCAGAAACAGATCATCCATCAGGGAATCTGCTTCATCAATGAAAAGAATGACAGGTTTGGAATTTTTCTGAGACCATCTGGTAAGATAGCCCTGCAACTGATGGCCTTTTTCAAATTCTTCCTGACTGATTTCAGTTATATTTTCAGGGCGTTCCTCCGAAGGCAGATATTTCTCTGCCTGAAAATAAATCGCTGCTGCCGCCATTTTCATGGCTTTTTCAGGTGCTGCTCCGCTGGCAGCAGCCTGAATATTCACCTGCAATGCGGTGTATTTCCCTTCTTTGTTCAACTGATGCATCAGAGCATAGAGATAAGTGGTTTTGCCGGTCTGGCGGGGCGCATGGAGAATGAAATATTCCCGGCGGTCAATGAGTTCCCGCACACCCGTAAGCCGGGGAAGCGGGTCCACCATATAGTGAATATCCGGCTGGCAGGGGCCAGCGATATTGAAGAATTTCTTTGTCATATTCTGTATCCTCCGGAGGTTTTCAGGTATCTGTGAAATCCCTGTTTTTATCTATACCCTGTTTCCTCCCGATTTTCAAGTTTCAAACCGTTTTTTGATATGGGCAGATCGGAGATAAATCGGTTTATCCTGTGAATCAGGGTTCAGACAGAAGGGATTCGGAATGGAAAAAAATCCCGGAGAACAGGAAAACCTGTTATCCGGGGATAAGGTTTACTGTGCTGTTGCCTTGAAAGTGCTGCCTTCCACTGCTTTGAATCCGTTTTCCAGATAAATGTTTCCCGAATTCAGGGTGACATTTCCGCCGGACTGGATGATATAGTCACCATAGGGTTTCTGCGTGGTGACTTCTTTTCATGCCCAGATGGAAGCGGTGCTGGAATAGGTTTCGGTAGTAATAACGGTTTCGTTTTGCAGATAGAGCGTATCCCCGTCATCATCCACTATGCTGACTGTGGCTGTAACCGGTGTTCCCAAAGCAGACCCGCCTGTCGGACTCTTTAATGACACGGTGAAAGTTTCACCCGGTTCCGCAATGCTGTCATTGACAATACCGACTGAAAAACTTTTGTTGGTTTCACCCGCAGCAAATGTCAGGGTTCCGGATACAGCAGAGAAATCCGAACCGGCTTTGGCAATTCCTTCAGTCGCAACATATACCACACTGACGGTTCCTTCACTGCCGTCTGTGCGGGACACGGTGATTTTTACCGAACCTCCGGACTCTCCGACAGAGTATGCGGATGAATCAAACTGAAGCTGACCGGGTTTGGGCGGTGCGGTATAATTGTCATAAATTGTCAATAAGTAGGGTTCCATATATTTTGTGGTATAAAAGAATGGATTCCCCGGAACGGATTCCTTTGAACAGTATGATTTTCTGAAATCTTTATCACATAAAATATATGGAACCTTACTTACCGCTGTGGCCGGACTTCCCAGTGATGCTCCACCTCCGGGACTGCTGATGGTAAGATATACGGTTTCATTGCTTTCCGGTTCTGTGTCATTGTTCAGTATGCTTATGCTGAAAGTTCCGGCTGTTAGGCTATTTACTAAAAAGAATATACCAAATTAGACAGCTTCATACGGACTG
>CAZHPS010000292.1:0-8853 GCA_964534335.1 uncultured Desulfobacterales bacterium | reverse complement strand
CGCTGAAAGCCAGTTTTCAAAAATTACAGGAATTGAAGGCGTAACATCAGTTATTTAAAAATTAAGTTGCTTATGTACTATAGTATTCTGTCAACCCTGAATCTGTGATTTGAAAAAACCGGATTTTTCAAAAAAATCCGGTTTTTTTCTATAATTCAACTCATAAAATCAAATTTGACAAAGCAGTGGGTCAAACCGGTTGACAGTCTGTTTTTAACCGCAGAATTTTCTCAGAGTCACACAGAGTTTTTTCTTTGCGGAGCTCAGGTTTGAGGCGATTTCCCTGAAAAGAACATCCCGCACGGAACGCAAAGCGTCCGGTCTGCATTCCCACGCAAAGCGTGGGAACGAGGGCGAAAATGTGTATCAGACCTCTTTCCAAAGTCAATTTTTATTCAATAAAATCAAGGGACCAATTCCCACTTTTTCAAGAGGTCTATTTCTATTTTTTGGAATTTCCTTATTCATCATTCACCATTTAACATTCACCATTATATCTGCGGTTCCCTTGCCTTTGTTTCAGGTTTGTCCGGATCATCAAAATCCATATACAGCATGAGTTCACTGCCGCTGTATGTGACTTTGGAATTGGGATAGCGTTTTCTGAACACCTTTATCATGCCTGCATTTTCCCGCAGCGTGGTTGCATAAAAACCTTTGTAATTGTTCTGCTGTGCAATAAACTCCAGCTCTGCGAGCAGATAGGATGCAATTCCCATCCCCTGATAATCCTCCCGCACCACAAACGCGACCTCCGCCCGATCTTCCTCGCCCTCGGCATAAGAGCCGATGGCAATGATTTCCTGATGCCGTTTGCGCTGCACCAGACCAATCAGGGACATATTCCGGGTATAATCCACGCTCGCATACTGACGCTGCAGCACTTCATGGGAAAAGATCTTCATTTTGTAGAAAAAGCGGAAATAAATGGTTTTTTCCTGCAAAGAATAGAAGAAATTCCTGTAGGCAAACTCATCAGAGGGAAAAATGGGACGGAAAAGAGCGGTTTTCCCGTTTTTCAGTTCCACAATGGTTTTGTATCCTTCAAGGAAAATCAGATCCTCAGTGGATGGCGGAAGCTGATCCCCAAAGATATACCCGCGCTGCTTGGCTTCTTCAATGAGTTCCTCACGGAATTTGGGATGTGCGATCTGAGTCAGTTCCATAACCCGCTGATAAATGCTCTTGCCCTGCAGTTCGGCAATGCCGTATTCTGTGATGACAATATCCACGTCCGCACGGGTGGTTGCAACTCCCGCGCCCGGACTCAGGCTTGGCACAATGCGGGAGATTTTGCCGTTCTGGGCTGTGGAAGGCAGGGCCACAATGGAAAAACCGCCTTTGGACATGGCACTTCCCCGGAGAAAATCCACCTGATCACCAATGCCGCTGTAAAACAGATTGCCCATTGAGTCTGAGCAGACCTGACCCGTGAGATCAACTTCCAGCGCGGAACTGATGGAAATCAGGTTGTCATTTCTTGCGATCACTGTGGGATCATTGACATAATCTGATGACCGGAAATAGAACATGGGATTGTTGTGAACATAGTCATAAAGTTCCTGATTTCCCATGCACAGGGAAGCGACAACTCTGCCCGGAATCAGGGTTTTTTTCTTGTTGGTAATGACCTTTTTTCGCAGCAGGGGCAGCAGCCCGTTGGTAATAACCTGTGTATGAATTCCCAAATCTTTCTTTTTGTCCAGATACTGCATAATCACATTGGGAAGATAGCCAAATCCCACCTGAATGGTGGCCCCGTCCTCCACCACCTGGGAAATGTACATGCCAATGCGCTTCGTGACTTCGTTGTCCTTCCACAGCGCAGGAGATTCCACAATGGGTTCCTCATGGATGACAAAATAATCAATTTCATCCACATGCACAAAACTGTCTCCCCATGTTTTGGGCATACGGGGATTGACCTGCGCGATGACCAGTTTCGCGCTGTCCATGCCTGCACGGGTAATGTCAACCGAAACGCCCAGACTGCAGTAACCGAAACTGTCCGGCGGACTGACCTGTATCAGAGCAGCGTCCAGTCCGATGCGGCGGCTGTAGAAAAGAGTGGGGATTTGGGACATATAGGTGGGAATATAATCTATTTTCCCTTCAGATGCGGCCTTGCGCATGGCCCGGCTGATAAAGAACAGCTTAAGGGCAAAACGCCTTTGGAAGGAATCATCCTCGACATACTGGGCAAAGGTGGAAGAAAGCATTTGGTATATCAGAATATCCTGCATATTCATATCTGCCACCATGTTATGGATCAGGTGCTGTGGCTCCCCGCATCCCGTACCGATGAAAACACGGCTTCCCCGTTTTATTTTGGAAATGGCCGTTTCCGCGCTTACGACCTTATCCGGACAGTACTCTTTCAGATTCATTGTTATTTCTCCTGATTATTTCCATAATGGAAGCATTGGTGTATCGGACTGTTTCAGTCCGGAAAACGGTTTTATTTAATCTGTTTGTATGAAAAAGTCCATAGTGTTTGTCATGGAGGAAGTGATTTGGCTTCTGCGTATGCCGCCTGCCGGAAACGGTCTGTGAAATTGAAAAAGGCCCGAAAAAAAAATGAAAATATTGGATCAAATCAATGGCGAATTGGTAAGTAAGGTTCCATAAATTTTCGGGTATAAAATTTTCAGAAAAACCGGATTTTTTCAAAAAATCCGGTTTTTTGAATACACGAAAATTTTTGTTTGCCTGCCTATTGCACGACAAGTTCAGTTTTTATATAATGAATCAGTATTTAACAGACTGAATTTTTAAAAAAATTTAGTCTGTAATATCATAAAAACTGACGTGGTCATGCAGTCAGGATGTCGGATTACGCTGTCGCTAATCCGACCTACAATTTTAAATGAAATAATGCACTATTTCAGTATCATACCATTCTGCCACAGCATCAGAAAGACCAAAACCAGTATCAGAAAAAATGTATACAGTTTCCAGGGTCTGGCTTTTTCCGCAAAAGGATCCTTGAGCTGACGGGATGATCCGTCCGGGAGTTTTGCTGCTTTGGTGAGGGAAGTGCCAAAGGGAATATTGATTCTGGCTCTGCTGTTGACAGCCCATCCGCAGGCATCCAGAATCGGGGAAATATTGCGCTGCTGAAGTTTAAGAGCGGCTATAATCATGGACGGGCCGGAAATAATCAGCAGCAGTCCGGCTATGGCAAAAGGCATCTGCCATACCTGAAGTCCCATGAATCCGGTGACAACTGCGGCAAGCGCGGTTCCCAAAGCACCAATGGCCAGACCAATGGCCGCAAAAATTCCCGCGAATTTCCCCACATCAAAGGCCGGGGCCGGCGCGGGTTTGCCTGCTTCAGGCTTTTTGCCCACTTCCGTCACCACAGTGGCAGCACCCGTATCCACAGATTTGTCCCGTTCTGCGGCAAATTTTTCAATCTGCTCCCGAATCATCCGGGCAATGCGTTTGTAGGGAGACCAGAAAGCCTGACGGATGCTGATGGGATGTTCGACAACCTTGACAATTGTGGCATCCCAGTCCTGATTTTTCCGGTCATAGAAAACACCGTTTCTGCCCACCATCAGGTTATCCGCATCGCCTTCTGTAAAAGCAGCGGCGATATTCATTTTTTCCGTGCTGTTTTTGCGGGTGCATTCACAGTATGCCAGATAAACCCCGCCCATCTGGCCCAGAGTGCTGTGAGCGGCAGGATCTTTGACCCGGATGCACAGATCACAGCTACGGCTGTCCAGATACAGGGTTCCGGACTGGAACACGGCCTTTTTTCCCGGTGTGTAGAAGTCGTGAAAGGATACAAAATTGTTGAGCAGGGTGTGAAGATCCCGGTAATAATGGATGAGTCTGTCCAGCGATGTAATGGCATTGACCGATGATTCAAGTGCCCTGTCTTTTTCAAGAAGCTGCCCGATGATTTCCTCACTCTGACTGTTCAGAATCTCCCGGAGCCGCTGCAGTCCCAGTTTTTCCACCGGACTTCCCTTTTTTGCCCCTTTCCATGCCTCATACACGGCAAATTTTTCTTTGACAAGATTCCATTCCTCTGCTGACAGACTGTCTTTGTCCGCTCCGAACAGAGGCCGCACCACCTTATCCCGGAAATCTGAAATAATTTTTGCCCATGCCGGATTAACAGGTCCGCTGAGTGGCAGATTGCTGCCGGGGCCGATTTTTGCCAGGGGAAATGCTGCCATTTCCTCTGTTGCAGCGGACAGAGATTTGCGGGAGATTTCTTCATACTGCGCCTGGGCCGGATTCAGGGATATGGCAGCATTGGCATCAAATGCGGCCAGACTGCAGCGGGTGAAATAATCATCGGCCTTTGCCATAACTGCCTCAAAGTACAGGGCCGCGGCCGGGGTTTCCTCACACAGGGGAAGAATGCCGGAATTTTCCCCTTCACATTCCTGCCACCAGTCAGAATAGGCACGTGCCTCGGTGAAAAACTGATCCGTGATTTCTTTTGTGATGCCCGGAAGTCCGCTTCTGTCAGGCACGGAACCCATGCAGTCAATGATTTCCTCTATCACCTTTCTGACAGACTCATCGTCAGCGGCCAGGGCCGGAATAACCCCGTCTCCGTTAAACTTTGTATTGGCGAAAATTCCTGCCTTATCTGCTGTGTCAGAAGCGGCAATGCTTTCCGCACCGGTCTTTCCGGTATTTGCCAGAATTTCCTTTGCACAGGACAGAATGTCTTTGCCCTCGGCAGTTTCATCACTGATCGCGGACAGAGGCAGTGAACCGTTGCTCCGGGTAAGATCATCCGGATTTCTGATCACTGAAATCGTCCAGTTCAGGGCATCGATCACTTCCTGGGCACGGATGCGGCCATCTCCGTCTTTGTCCATGTAGGCAAGGGTGACAGGATCAAATTCAAGTCCCTGCGCAGGACAGGCCAGGGAAGCCCAGAGTTTCTGGTCAAGCTGGCCGATGGATTTCACATCCTCCCCGGTCTCAATGAGAACATGATCAAATCCGCCGACACGCACAAAACGCCATTTGTGGGGGGCGGAAGCCCCGTTTTCCGCAATGTTTCCTTCTGCTGCCATTTTCTGCTGTCTCCTTTTTGTGTTTTAAGTAATGTTCCATAAATTTTCGGGTATAAAATTTTCAGAAAAACCGCATTTTTTTGGAAAAATCCGGTTTTTTGAATACACAAAAATTTTTGTTTGCCTGCTCAAATGATCCGGAACCTGAAAATATGACTTTATGGCATATATATCAAACCTGAAAAATAATAAAGCAGAAAATCTGACTGTCATTTCATTTATCCGTGTGTTACTGAAGGAGTGCAAAAATTAAGCAAAGCGGTTTTTTGCACAGTCATAAAGAACAAAATTCAATTTGCTGACCGCATTTATGTCTCTTGCCATATCCGGCAGAAAAAAGTATAAAGATTTATGAAAAATCTGAAATTCAACATGAAAAGAAAGGATATGAAACCATGTTCAGAACCATCAGGAGAAAGATCGTTTTCGGTTTTTTGATTATGCTTGCGTTAATCGGCGGTGTCAGTGCGGTTGCCTATCTTGCGCTGATGAAAAGTTCGGACGGATTTGAGACATACCGGCGCATGGCCCGAAATTCCAACCTGGCCGGAAATCTGCAGGTTCATCTGCTCAAAGTGGATGCGGATATCAGGAACTATATCCTTTACGCCCAAAAGGAGCAACTGACAGAGTATGAAACAGATTTCAGAAAAATGGAGGAATTTCTGGCCCAGGCGCATAAGGAGATTCAAAATGCTGAACGCTCCGCACAGATTGACAAAATTGAAACCGCACACCGGGAATATGATGCGGTGTTCAGAAAAATTGTGGCTTTTATGGAAAAACGGAATGCTTATGTCAAAGATGTTCTGGATGTGAACGGGCCCCTTATGGAAAAAAACCTGACCATTCTCATGGAATCCACAGAAAAGGAAAACAGGGATGAGGTTGCATTTCATACCGGCATGGCTTTACGAAATCTGCTGCTGGCACGGCTGTATACACTCAAATTTCTTGATAATAATGAAAAAGAAAATTCGGATCGTGCAAAAACAGAATTTAACAATATGCGGGAAAGGCTGAATCTGCTGGATAAACTGCTGGAAAATCCGGAACAGCATAAAATGCTGACATTCATTATGGAATCCATGGAAATCTATGCGGACACATTTGCCAGACTGGTGGAGGTCATATCCGAGCGGAACCGTTTTATGCAGGAAAATCTGGAACGCACCGCGCAGGAAATCAGAAAGGCCATAGAGGAAGTGAAGAATTCCTATACAGAGGATCAGGATCGCATCGGCCCGCAACTGGTGAAAGCCAATCATCAGAGTCTCCTGCTCATTGGAGGCATAGCAGCAGCCGCGCTGGTATTCGGTATCCTGCTTTCCCTTGTTATCAGCAGCAAAATCACCAAACCCATCAGCCGGGTGGTGGAGCGGCTTAAAGACATTTCAGAAGGACAGGGGGACCTGACAGCGCGGCTGGTGATTGAAACACAGGATGAAATCGGGGAGCTGGCAGCGCGGTTCAACCGCTTTGTGGAAAAACTGCAGGGCATTATCCGGCAGGTATCGGAAAATACAGAAAAACTGGGAAGTGCCTCCGGAGAAATGGCAGATATTTCCCAAAAGCTGACACGAAGCGCAGAGGAAATGACAACCCGTGCTGCGGATGTATCTGCCAGCACCGAAGAAATGTCTGTCAATATCAGCAATATGGCCTCAGCAACCGAGGAAATGAGCGCGAATTCGCAGAATGTATCTGCCACTTCCGAGCAGATGTCCCACAATATGGATTCCGTGGCATCGGCTGTGGAGGAAATATCAGTTTCCATCCGGGATATAGCGGGAAATGCAGGCAGCGGTGCTAAAATATCGGAAAAGGCCAAAGAAATGGCAGAATCAGCCACATCTGCCATGAGTACTCTGGGACAGACCGCAGGAGAGATCGGGGATGTGACCGAAGTTATCCGCCGGATTGCTGATCAGACCAATCTGCTGGCACTCAATGCCACGATAGAGGCCTCATCAGCCGGGGACGCAGGCCGGGGTTTTGCGGTGGTGGCAAATGAAATCAAGGAACTGGCCGGTCAGAGCGCAAAGGCAGCGGAAAATATTGCCAGACAGATTGGGGACGTTCAGAAAAACACGGAAGGAGCAGTGGAAATGATGGGCAATGTTTCCGCTGTAATTGCCAAACTCAATGATGCGGTCATCACCATTACTGCTTCTGTGGAGCAGTTGGCACGGGCTTCAGAGGATATTTCCGCAAATGTGTCCCAGGCCAGCGCGGGGGTGAACAATATTGCAGAATCCATTTCAGAAGTGGCAAAAGGTTCCAATGACATGTCCATGAACGCGGGTGAGGCAGCCAAAGGAGCGAATAACGTGGCTGTGAGCATCCGCAGCGTCAGCACTGCCGCGCAGGACACGGATTCCCTTGCACGGCAGGTCAGCACATCCGCAAAGGAAATGGACGGCATGGCTGGAGAACTCCGCAAACTTATGGGGCAGTTCCGGATCGCATAAGGGCCTGTATCAAAATAAACTGTTCCAACCATGGGGTTTTCAAAACCCTCAGGGTTTCCGGTTGAAATCCAACTGCGTAACTCCCAAACAATTGTTTTTATTTTTTCCCATTATTCGCAATGAAGGAGAAAATTATGATCAAAAATCTGAAATTGAAGACAAAAATGATAAGCGGAGTGTGTGTTTCACTGATAATGTTTTCCGTTATATTTTTTTTCATCCATCTATGGGTTAATTCCCTGCTGGAGACCAGCCGGTGGGTGGATCATACCCATAAGGTAATACAGATCGCCCTGAAAATCGAAGGCTATGCAGTGGATATGGAGACTGGGGGACGGGGATTTTTTCTTTCCGGAAAAGAAAGTTTTCTTGAGCCTTATAATGAAGGAGAAAAGCATTTTTATGAAAATATAAAAATATTGAAAGAAGCCGTCAGTGACAACCCCAAACAGGTAAAGCGGCTCGAAGAAATTGAAGTCCTGATCCGGGAATGGCAGAACAAAGTCATAGGCGAGGCCATCGGGCTGCGCCGGGAAATCGGTAATGCTGAAACCATGAATGATCTGGCAGGAATTGTGGAAAAAGGTGAAGGAAAAAAATACTTTGACAGATTTCGGGATATTCTCGCAACATTCGCTGATACGGAAGAAAATCTGATCACAGAACGGAAAAAAGAGGCCGGAAAGGCATATGCAGAAGTAAAAAACGGCATTCAGTCGATTATTGAAACAGACGATTGGACGGATCATGCTTTTGAGGTATTTGCCAATGCCGGTAAAATGCTGACCCATGCAGCGGATATGGAAAGCGGCATACGCGGTTTTTTAATCACCGGTGATGAAGAATTTCTCGAAATCTATCAATCGGGAAAAGATAATTTTTTTAATTGTTTAAAAATATTAAAGCAACTTGCCGACGACAGCCCTTCTCAGGTGAAAACGCTTGAAGAGACAGGAAAAATCATAGAAAACTGGATTGAAGAGGTTGAGAAACCATCTCTTGCAATGAGAAATGAAATGGATAAAGGGCTTAAATCTCTTAATAATGCGGATGAATTTATTTCCCAAAAAACAGGCAAAAAGAATTTCGATGCATTCCGGAGAATAATGGATGATTTTGCAAATGCCGAAAAAAAGCTGATGATTGAGCGTAAGGACAGATCCCAAAAAATGAGAGAACTCAGCCTTTCTCATATCGAATCTTTGGGAAAAGCAAATGTATGGATGGATCATTCCAATAAAGTAATTCAGGACGCACTGAAAATCATGGTTTCTGCAACAGATACAGAAACCGGTATGCGGGGCTATCTGCTGACCGGGAAAGAGGAATTTCTG
>CAZHPS010000291.1:0-8866 GCA_964534335.1 uncultured Desulfobacterales bacterium | reverse complement strand
AGTTTTATTGATCATTATAATTCGGGATTATCAGCATGAAGAGTCCCACTACCGGAAATTTTTACGGGATGGACATCTCTGTACACAGGAACAGGTAAAAGTAAATGATCATGATTTCAGGTCGCTCGCAGATGGAATTGCCATTCCTCACGGGTTGTTCGATATGAAAAACAATATCGGGTATATTACTGTCGGAACGGGTCATGATACCGCTGAATTTGCGTGCGATTGTATCCGTCACTATTGGCTGAATCATGGAAAATTTTTATATCCCGACGCTCCTTCTGCGGTTGCAAAAATTGAAATGCCGGAGCAGGGAGAGAACATCCGCCTTATTGTCTCCGGCATGAAACAGGCCAAAGCAGCCGTACTGTGCAAAGAGATATACTGCGCCCGCGGTGAGGATGAACTGTATATCAAAGATCATAAACTGTACCTGAAGCCGGACAGTACCTCCTGCCACCGTTTGGGGCGAATCAGTTCAGATTTTTCCTGCATACGGCTGCGTATGTGTTCATGCATACACTGAAAACCGGAATATTACGGGATACGGTCTTTTCCAATGCGACTTTCGAAACGATCCGGAAAGAAGTCCTGAAAATTAGGTCCGGGAACTGAAAACCCGCATTAAGGTGATTTATTAAAATAAATATACCTGTTCAGTTCACGGCACAAGCTGGAAGATTATGCTACTTTTGTGGTATATTCTTTTCTGTAAATAGCCTAAAATTGAACTGTCACCGGCATTTTCTCTCAAAGATATTCTGATCCGAAATTTCGGAATCTTTGAAATGCTGCGGGCACCGGGGTGACCGGTAATGATATAATTCCCGGATTTCAGAAAAATTTTAACAGCAGCCGCACAGGTACGTCCCGGTTTCGGGAAATGTCATTATAAATGCTCCCGGTCACCGGGGATAAGCATTAAAAAATGACAGACAGACACCGGAACGGGGTGCCGGACACTTACAGCCGACCCGGTTTTTTCAAAAATTACGGAAAAATCCGGAAACCCGGGGCAGATTCCGGGTGTATGAATAATTCAGGTTAGGACGGAAACCCGCTTTTTTCATAGGAAAAAATGTATTTGGATGATACCGCCCAACAAATTACTGCATTTACGGTATTGACTACAGCAAAAAAATATATCATATACTGATCCAATTTTGGTTTTTCCGAAAAAAAACCGGAACAAATTCTTATAACCTGACACGGGTAACAAAAGTCTTTGACTGACACGTAAAGCAATTTCCGTGCCGTAAAAAAACCGAAATTGTGGATCAGTATAGTGTTCCGTCAAGTTTTGAATGACTGTTTGGCTGCTGTCTTAAAACCCTAAGGGGCTTCAAGACCCTTAGGGTTTCGTACCCGTCATCTTAATCTTGACCGAACAATAGTCTATACGTAAAGAAAAATAAAATCTCGCCGCCACGGACAAACAGGAGACATGACATGGTGCAGACAAAGTTTACATACCGGAGTCCGGATTGGAAAAATTATCAGTGCCGCATGCGGAAAAACCGCACCCGGAAGCAGACTGTCCGCAAAACATTCCGCTGCAGTGTTTTTCTGTTTTTTTTCACTTTTCTCGGAGCTGCTGTGTACGGAATTTTCGGAAAAGCCGCAGACAGTTCCATATTCAGTTTCCTGTCCGCAGTCATGCCCTCTGCACATACCGCAGAGGTACAGGAATTTTCTGTGGCAGATTTCCGAAATACTCCGGCGGCCGGAGATTTAAACGGATTTAACATACTCAGCAAAAGAGAGGTTCAGACCCTTCTGAACAGCAGCAGTTTTCTGAACCTGAGAGAAAACAGTTTTCACCTTGAAACAGCGGGGCGGGGGTTTCAGGTGCAGACTACCATTGATGTTCCCCTGCAGAATTTTATACTGGAAAATCTGGATCGGCATAATTCCCGCTATATTGGAATCATTGCAATGGATCCCGGCACTGGCCGGATTCTGTCCATGGCCGGGTATGACAGCACAAATCCGAACAAAAATCCATGTGTTGACGCTCTTTTTCCGGCTGCCAGCATATTCAAAATCGTAATTGCAGCGGCAGCAGTGGAACAGTGCGGTTTCCGCTGTGATTCCACGATCAGCTTCCGGGGCGCCAAACACACCCTGTACAAATCCCAGTTGAATCCCCAAAGTACGGGAAACCTGATTAGTCTGCAGGATTCCTTTGCACAGTCCGTGAATCCGGTTTTTGGAAAACTGGGAGTCCATTTTCTGGGAAAGGCCGGAATTGAATCCTATGCCAGTGCCTTTGGATTCAACCGCTCTATCAATTTGGAAATTCCTGTGGAAATCAGCACAGTTTCCCTTGCCGATGATGATCCCTACCAGTGGGCTGAGATTGCCAGCGGTTACAACCGTACCACCGCGATTTCCCCGCTTCACGGCGCGATGATGGTTTCAGCCATTGTCAGTACTCAGGGCAGACTAATGGAACCGGCCATTGTGGACCGGATCAGCGATATAAAAGGCCGTGTTCTTTACCGCAGCCGTCCGAAAACTGTAAACCGGATCATATCGCCGGCAGCGTCTGACACAGTGAAAAAAATGATGGAGGAGACCATCCGCACAGGAACAGGCCGGAAAAGTTTTATGGGTTATGACAAAGATCCCATTCTTTCCCGTCTGAACATTGGCGGAAAAACCGGAACCATCAACAGCCGGAACCATTCAGGTCGCCGTTATGACTGGTTTGTGGGCTTTGCAGAGGAAAAGGATGGGCCTGAGAAGATTGTAATCTCTGTTGTGGTGACCCATGAAAAAGTCATTGGTATCAAAGCCAAGCAGTATGCGCGCATGGCAATGGAAGAATATTTCCGTAATTATTATTCAAAACAGGAAGTCCTGCTGCATAATGCTGATGCCGGGAAACATAAACCCGGAGAAAACATATAAACGCAGCAGGTGTTATGACAAAGATTATCAAATGCTGAATTTTGCTGTTCTGATCATCAGGCAGCAGGAATTCAGCATTTTTGTTTTTCACAGAAAAGGAGAATACTATGCCGGGGTTTGAAATATTTGGAGAAGAAGAACGCAGAGAAGTGCAGGATGTTCTGGATACAGGAGTTCTGTTCCGTTACGGTTTTGATGCTGCCCGCAAAGGGCATTGGAAGGCAAAGAGTTTTGAAAACATGCTCGCTCAGAAATTGGGTGTGAAATACTGCCATCTGTGTTCCAGCGGCACGGCAGCTTTGAGCATTGCCCTGGCTGCGTGTGGAGTGGGAGCCGGGGATGAGGTCATTCTTCCTCCCTTTACCTTTGTGGCAACAATGGAGGCTGTCATCAGCGCGGGGGCAGTGCCGGTTTTCGCTGATATTGATGAAACACTGTGCCTGAACCCGGCCGCTGCGGAAGCAGCAGTGACTGAACGCACCAAAGCCGTGATTCCGGTGCATATGTGCGGGGCAATGGCACAGATTGATGAAATTCAGTCTCTGTGCAGGCGTAAAGGACTGATTCTCATTGAGGACGCGTGCCAGTCTGTGGGCGCATCTTTTAAGGGAAAATCTCTGGGAACCTTCGGACATATGGGATGTTTTTCCTTTGATCCGGTCAAAACCGTTACCTGCGGTGAGGGCGGCTCTGTGGTCACAAATGATCCGCAACTGTACCAAAAGGCTGATTCGTATGCGGATCACGGTCACGACCATATCGGCAGTGACCGGGGTAAGGAAGGCCATCCGATTCTGGGACTCAATTACCGGATCAGTGAACTCAACGCGGCTGTGGGGCTGGCCCAACTGCGTAAACTGGATATGATTCTGGAAACCCAGAGGAAGAATAAAAAAATCATCAAAGATGCCATGAAACAGTGCAGAGATGTGACATTCCGGGAAATTCCGGATCATGCAGGAGATTCAGCAACCTTTCTTTCCTTTTTCCTTCCGGATGAAAAATCAGCCGGAAATGCTGCCGGGGAACTGGCAAAGGCCGGGGTTGACGGATGTTTTTACTGGTATGACAACAACTGGCATTATATCCGGCAGTGGGAACATCTGAAAACACTCAGTGCGGCAGCAAAACTGCCTCTGCAACTGCTGGAGAACTGTCCGGATTACCGCAGTCTTCATCTGCCTCAGTCTGATGCAGTTATGTGCAGAACAGTTTCCATGCAGATAAAACTTTCCTGGACACAGGCAGATATTGAAAAGAGAATTGCCGGTATTCTCAAGATACTTGCCTGAAAAAAAATATGATAGGGAACATGGTTCCGGGGATTGGAATTCCTAATCCGGCAGCAACCGGAACTATTTTCTGAAAGTCAGAAGACTGAAAATCTTGCACAGGAGTGCAAAAACTGTATTTTTTGCACTGCGGAACATGAATAAAAGGGAGCGTTTTTCTTCCCGCACTGCACTCTTTCCACTTCGGTACACGTGAAAATTCAGTGGTTTGCCACTAAAAATCATCTTCGCAAAATTTCGGCGGATTCATAATGGGGAGCCCCTGCGATAAAATGTCAAATGCGTAACTTTTGGTAAGTCAGCATAAATTTTCAGGTATAAAATTTTGGGTAGTAGATCAAACCGGTTGATAATGTCATCCCTTCCGGGATTATGATTTGTTTTTTTCAATTTTTTTCTATAATAATTTCAATCTTTACGGATTTTTTCCGCACCTGTGTCAGGTTTAGATCAACGGATTTGGCTCACTACCAAAATTTTCAGAAAAATTTCGTTGCCTGCTTACAGGTAACTTGTAAATAAACTTATCCGGGCATGACGTATCCGTGAGGAAGGAACAAACCAAAATTTAAATGATTGAAAAGGGAAATTATGAAAAAAATAAAAGAAAAACATTGCCTGAAGAGTTTAAGAGTACTGAAGAAGCCTCAAGATTCCGGTATATACCATTACTCAGAAGATTTGCCACGAATTGCACGAATGACACGAATTACATGAATTATGGTTTGTGCATTCGTGCAGATTCGTGTTATTCGTGGCTGTTTAATTTATAAATATTTTTATAAACTCTTCTAACGCAAGCCTTTCGAATACGGTACTTTACAACCGAAATGTTTCAAGTAATGGTATAGGCACAGTCCGGAGGATGAGGAAATCAGAAAGAATCTGTTAAGGGAAAGTATGCAACTGTATCGCCATAAAGTGCATGGATCATAAAACACTTGAAACCGTTGCTGATTTATTTTATAATGATTTGTATGAAAAACTGATTCCCCATGACACAGTGAAAATGGTGTGCAGACATCTGAACCCCAAGTTGCAGAAACAGTGAGAATATGCCGCAGTCCGGTGCAGTGCAGGTGACAGACCAGGTGTATGACAAGTCTTTGTAAATTTTGTTTAAGGGAAGATAAATTTCCTGAAGTACCGTTTCAGGTGTCAGGTTTCGGGTGTCATGAAACAGATACGGAACACTGAAACCGGTATATCAGCAATTTTCAAATCCCTAAGAAATTGTTTTTAAAATACTCCTGATACGGTTTCCGGGCAGAATCAGGGAATGGGGAATGGCGTTTTTCCGTGTCTGAATGATAAAACTGTGCCTGTTTTTTTCATTTTTCAGAGGCAGCGGATATTTTTAAGACAAATTCCAAGATAAACAATATAAAAAAAGAGATATGATTATGTGCAAAAAAAACCTGACGGTATGTATGTTTCTGCTTGTTTCCCTGATACTCGCAGAATTTTCTTCAAACCTGCAGGCTGCTGTAAGCACCGAACAGCAGTATGCCAAAGCAGAAGCCCATTACAGGAAATTTATCGATAATAAAGACCGGACAAAATACCGGGATCAGTGGCTGGCCTGCATTGGCAAATATGAGGCCGTGTACAAGTCTGATCCGTCCGGTGCTTTTGCCCCTGCCAGTCTGTATATGAGCGGCAAACTCTGGCTGGATCTGTACAGGCGATCCGAAAAGGATTCTGACAGAAAGGAGGGACTGGATAAACTCAGACAGATGGTCAGCCGCTTTCCTGACAGCAGTTACCGGAAAAATGCAGATAATATGCTCAGCAGATTCCCGGAAGAAAAAAACAGCAGCGCACAGCCTGCGCCGGTTCAGGTTCCCCATGTAAGTGCGAAGAGCGATAAGAAAAAAACTGCCGAAGAATCCGGAGATCGGGAAACTGCACCCAAAAATGTTCCGTTCAAAGGCAGAAATGAGATGTTCAAAATATCCAAAGCCGCTTATAAATCCCTGGCAGCGCAGATACCGGCAGAAGATGAAATTTCACGCCTGTTCCGGAAAGAGGATTTTTCATCAAAAAAATCTTCTTCTGAGAGACAATACTTTCCATCACAGCAATCAGGCGAAGAAGCCGTCCCTGTCATGGCAAAAAGGGATGTTAAACTCTATTCCACCAAACCCACAGTGGTCAGTGGACTCCGTTTCTGGTCCAATCCCAACTACACCCGGATTGTGGTGGACGGAGACAGGGACACGGATTTCATCCATGAACTGCTGCCCCCATCCGCGAACACTCCCCAGAGGCTCTATATTGATTTTCAAAACAGTCTTCTGGGGAAAGATCTTCAGAAAGCAGTACCCATTGATGATGACCTGCTGCGCGGGGCACGTGCTGCACAGTATACCACGAATTCCGTCCGTGTGGTTATTGATATTAAATCTTTCAAATCCTATAAAATATTTTCCCTGAAAAATCCTTTCCGTACTATTATTGATATATGGGGACAGGATGCCAGCATTACTGCCGCCAAGCCCCGGACTGTCCCTGCTCCGGAATCCCGTCAGACAGCGGCTGCCACCCATCAATGGCCGGAACCCCGCCAGTCAGATTCCCAGTGGTCAGGAACGCTTTGGACAGAATTCCGCAATGCTCCGGAGCCCCACCAGACAGAATCCCGCCAACCGGAAATCCCCCGGCAGAGTCCCAGTCAGACCGAACCCATGCGGCCTGAACCGGATTCCCGGCCCCCGTATTATTATGCGGCTGTGGAAAAGGACGCAAAGATTAGTCCCCATGATCTGGCCCGGCAACTGGCTCTGGGAGTGCGCCGCATTGTGATTGATCCGGGGCATGGCGGACATGATGTGGGCGCGCCCGGATTTGAAAAGGGGGTGTATGAAAAAGATGTGGTTCTGCAGATCTCCAAACGGCTTGCAGAGAAAATCCAGAGGGAACTGGGCTGCGAAGTGATTATGACCCGCACTACGGATCGCTTTCTGACTCTGGAGGAACGCACGGCCATTGCCAATACCAAAAATGCGGATCTGTTTATTTCGGTACACTGCAATGCATCCAAAAACCGCGGTGCTTACGGCATTGAAACCTATTTTCTCAACCTTGCCACTGATGATGACGCAATTCTGGTTGCAGCCCGTGAAAATGCCACATCAAGGAAAAATATCAGTGATTTGCAGACAATTCTGAGGGATCTGATGAAAAACTCCAAGATCAATGAATCCAGCAAACTTGCTGCTCATGTACAGAAATCCATGTACGGCAGACTCAGCACACACTTTGGCAATATCAAAAACAAAGGGGTCAAGCAGGCTCCTTTTTACGTACTCCTGGGTGCGCAGATGCCTTCCATCCTGGTGGAAACATCCTTTATCAGCAACAAAAGGGAATGTGAGCGTCTCACCACATCAGCGTATCAGGATCATCTGGCCAATGCCATCCTCAGCGGTATTGTAAAATATGTTACGGAAAACAGTCCCACTGCATTTATGAAGGCCCCGGAACGGAAAGGGAAGAGTTGACCAACCCCAAGTCAGGCAAGGAGAAAATCATGCAGTTCAATATTGTGAAAAAAGAAACCATCATGCGCAATCCGCTCAAAGACAATGAGCGCAGGAGCATTGCCAGTGAAATCCGGCAGGATCCGCTGACCGGCAGAACTTCCCGCATCTGCCATTTTATGAAACTGAAATGGGAAAAACCTGATTTTGACAAAATCGTGGGGGGCACACAGGAATTCTGTCCTTTCTGCCCGGAAAAAATAATGAAAATCACACCGCTTTTTCCAGAGGAAATCCTGCCGGAAGGGCGTATGATACGCTATGACATGGTGCTGTTTCCCAATATCGCACCCTATGACAGTCTCAGTTCCGTGGCTGTCATGGGAAACAGGCATTATATCCCCATGACGGAAATTGAACCCGGACGCATTGCAGGGGCATTCCGCATGGTCATAGATTTTTTTGAAATTCTTGAAAAAATCAGACATCCGGAAGCAGTGTATCATATGATCAACTGGAACTATATGCCTCCGTCCGGCAGTTCCATTATACATCCTCATCTGCAGGTGTTCTCATCCTCGAACGCTCCCAACCTGCTGCGGCAGGAACTGGAGGCAGCACGCATATACAAAGAGAAAAACAAAAGCAATTACTGGGATGATCTGGTAAAAGCAGAAACAGAAAAAGGGGAGCGTTTTCTGGCAAAAACCGGAAGAATAACATGGTTAAGCAGTTTTGCACCTTTGGGTGTGGCCGGGGATGTGCTGGGCGTTGTGGAGGGAATCACTTCCATAATCGAACTTACAGACGCAGATCTTTCCGATATTGCAAAAGGACTGACAGCCGCTATGCGGGCCTATGACAGAATGGGCATTTACAGCTTCAACATGAATTTCTATCCCGGTGCAAAGGGAGATGATTTCACCCGTCTGCATCTGGTTTTTTCCCCCCGAACTTTCTTCAATCAGGCTTTGGGAACCCCGGACGTAGGCGCAGGTCAGAAACTTTTTAATGAAAGTGTGTGCATGGCCCGGCCCGAAGACATCAACACCATGCTGAAACCGGAATTCTGAATTTTGTTGGCATGAAAACAATATTCATACGCCCTTTTTGGGTATATGATACTGAAACAATTTTGGTTTTGTTTGGCACGGAAATTGCGTATGTGCAGGAATA
>CAZHPS010000290.1:0-8888 GCA_964534335.1 uncultured Desulfobacterales bacterium | reverse complement strand
GTCCCGCAGAAATGCCAGATATTTCACCCCCGCGTGGATATTGTTTTCCAGATCGCTGATTTCATCCACACCCACATTTTTGTCCTGTGCTGTCCCCGGCAGAATCTGCATAATACCCACAGCTCCCTTGGGACTGACCAGCTCATGGTTGAGCCCGGATTCCTGACAGGCCAGCGCAGCCACAGCCAGCCAGTCAAAACCGTACTGATCCGCATACTTTTCAAACAGTCCCCTGAGATTTTCCAGCCGCATTCTGTATTCATCGGCCGCGGGATTTCCAATCCATTCGGAATCGCTGTAATAACGGCTGAAAAGAATATTTCCCAGCTCAGTTCCCTTTCTGTTTTCCCGGAGAAAACGGTTGAGACTTGCGGCAAGTTTTCCTGCATTCCAGCGCACAGCCCATGCAATTTTCCTGGGTTTGCTGATGGGAATGTCTGTTCTGACCACAATATCCGGCAGCACATTTGCCCATGCCTCTGCCGTATGCACATCCGTCACGGTAAAATCTGTTACTCCCGCGTTGACCATTTCCAGAATGTCTTCTGCATCCACACCACTGTCCGCGATCTGAATGGCAATGGGGGAAAGCCCTTTCTTTTCCAGCCCCGCGTTCAGTTCCTTAAGACGGCCCAGACAACTGCTTCCCAGCCGGATGCAGACCTGTTTGCCGGAAAGATCCGCAGCAGATGCAATGTCCTTTGCATCCTTATTCTGAACAAGGACTTCCGGCACACCGGAAATGCAGGGACGGGTGAAACGAGCGTATTTTCCCCTCTCACGCGTGACAGCAAGACCGGCTGCTGCGATTTCCCCGCGTCCCTCTGCCAATGCCTGCAAAAGATTTTCATAAGGGGTTGGAATAAATATCAGTTTCACATCCCTTTGCTTTTTCCCCTTTTTTTCTTTGTTCAGAAATTTTTCATACTCAGCCAGCAGATCATAATCAAAGCCCCTGAACTGCCCGTTTTCAATAAAAAATCCTGTTCTGCTGTAACTTACCAGCACCCGGATGATTCCTGTTTCCCTAAGCCGGTCAAGGTCCCCCCGGAAGGGCTGATCCAGACTGTGAATATGGGGATAGACTGCGGGGGACTGCTCCTTTGTCCTGTGCGCCAATGCACCAAAGGGGAAGAGAAAAGAAAAAATAAGAAAAACAGCATAAAAAGTCTTCATCAGTTCCTCCTGATTCGGCATACGCATATCAGTGTCCGGCACAGGGATATTGAGGATATAATTCCGGAATAACTGATATTTCATGCCATTTTAAATTTTTCTGTCAATAGATATGGTATGCAGAATACATGTTTTTTTTCAAAAAATCAACACAGGATTTTTTCTGCGGTGTCAGCCTCATGGCGAATGAAAATTTGTTTTTTTAACCATTTGTTTTTATTGTATCAGAAAATGATAAAGATGAGTTTTGCAGGAAGTCTGTTGCAGAAAGAGGACAAGATATGATATGGGTTTTCTTTAAGGAAATAAGGACTGCCCCTTATGCACGGGGAAGGGATATGGGCACAATGCTATATAAAATCTGAGAAAAATCAAACACTAACCTTCGTGAAACTTTGAGACTTTGTGTCTTCGCGGCAGAACGGCACGAGTATGCAAAAAAGCCAAAGGAAAGAATCTCAATTGAAATCAGACAGAAAAAATACAGACAAAGCCCCCTGCATTGCTGTTTTCGGAACAGGCTCTGATGTGGGCAAAAGCATTATTGTTACGGCCATGTGCCGCTCTTTTCTGAACAGAGGCATACGTGTGGCTCCTTATAAAGCACAGAATATGTCAAATAATTCAGGGGTTACGCATGAAGGGCTGGAAATGGGACGCGCGCAGATTGTTCAGGCCGAAGCCTGCAGGATTCCGCCACATACAGACATGAATCCTGTTCTGCTCAAACCCACCACGGATGTGGGCTGTCAGGTGGTGGTGCAGGGTCTGGCTGTGGAAAACAGCACTGCTTTGAATTATCACAGGAAAAAGGAGCAGCTCTTTTCCACTGCCTGCGAATCTCTGGATCGTCTGAGAAGCAGATATGAACTTGTTGTCATAGAAGGAGCGGGTTCCTGTGCGGAAGTCAATCTGATGGCGCATGATATTGTCAATTTCCGTATGGCCGAATATGCGGACGCTCGTGTGATTCTTGTCGCGGACATTCACCGGGGCGGGGTTTTTGCCCAGTTGGTCGGGACAATGGAATGTCTGGAACCAAAACACCGGGATCGGATTGCGGGATTTGTCATCAACCGTTTCCGGGGCGACATCCGGCTGTTTCAGGATGGCGTGAAATGGATTGAGCAGAGAACCGGCAAAAAGGTTTTCGGCGTGCTGCCCTGGTATAATCATATCCGCATTGAGGCTGAGGATTCTGTGGTGATTGAAAGCCAGCCTGTGATTTCCCCGGAAAAGATTGTCAGACCTTCCATAGCCGTTATCCGCATTCCCCATATCTCCAATTTCACGGATTTTGATCCACTGTCCGTGATTGAGGGACTGGATCTGTTTTTTCTTGAAAAAAAGCAGAATCTCTCTGATTTTGCTGCGGTTATCCTGCCCGGTTCCAAAAACACCCGGTTTGATCTGGAATGGCTCAAAAAAACCGGATGGGCGGAAAAACTGCGGGAATATGCGGACAAAGGCGGCCATATTCTGGGAATCTGCGGCGGTTATCAGATTATGGGGCGGTATGTTCACGATCCATACGGACTGGAAGGCCCGGCCGGTTCCAGTGAAGGTTTGGGACTGCTGCCTGCGGAAACGACTTTGCAGGCTCCCAAAACCACTACGTTAAGCCGTTTTCTGTGGAAAGGCGTGGAGGGAACAGGTTATGAAATCCATATGGGGCAAACCCTGCGCACACAGGGCGAGGCCATGTTTACCGTGCTGGAGCAGAATGGTTCAGCTCCGCAGAATACAGAAGACGGATGCGTAACACAGGATGTCCGGATTATGGGAACCTATATGCACGGGCTGTTTGATATGCCGGGAATTACCCGGTTATGGCTGGAAAGCATTGGGCTGGGTAATATTGGGGTATCAGACCTGCAGAGCGGACGGGCTGCCAGAGACCGGGAATATGATCTGCTGGCAGAGCATTTTGAGAAATATGTGGATGCGGAGGGGGTTTTCCGCTGTGCATTTGAACACTAAGGGTTTGTAACAAAATAACCTGTACAATTTTCTGTCCGAAAAATCCTAAGGGTTTGGAACAGGTTATTTTGATACAGCCCCTAAGTCTATTTATTAAAAAATATATACCAAATCAGACACTTCATACGGACTGATCAAAATATCCCATTTGGGTAAAAACGTATTTCTTAACAGGAATTTTTCAACTGAACGCATGGCGGCCTTTTTCAGTGAAATCCCTTTTTTGTATCTTTTTTTATTAATTTTTTACAATATGATAAATTCCTTTCCGCGTCATGCTGCCTGCCCATTTCAGCATGGTTTCAGCATCAGTCAGCTTTGTGATGTTCCAGTGCTTTTCAGGAATTTCCCGGCATCTTTCAATGGGATAGTATTTACTGTGATATGGAGGATAATATAATAATTTGCAGATATTTATATGTTTTTCCTGCAAAACCGGACACGCTGCTGAGAAACCGCTTACGCACACCGCTGCTTTCAGGACCTGTCAACTTTGATTTGTATCAGATCTGTTGATTTTTTTCATCAATATTCAAATTATTTAAACATATTATGAGCGTATCAGCAATAAAATCACCCGTTTTGTGTGAACTGCCGAATCTGAAGTTCACCGCTGTTTTCGTTGATAATACCGCATGGAATGTATTTCAGCCCCCCGTGTATTGCCTTCGCAATATTTCAGTGTCATTTCAGCCATGAATGAACGCCGTTCAGATCCATGCATTTTTGTGGCTGCAAAACGGATATTTTCAATATAATCAGTGTTCAATAATTTCAGAGATTTCATTCTGCGCTCCTTTTCTGTCTGTTTTTTTGTTCAGCAGTTGACAGTTGTCTGTACAATATTATATAATGATGTTTAAATCAAGTTGAAAATCAGTCAAATTTTAATTTATACAATTTGGTATATTTATTTTAATAAATAGCCTTAGACAAACCTTTTCAAAAGAACGTATTTTGAAGCTATACCGATACTTAAAACATTACGGTCATTCTGCTGAGCAGATTTTTTATATTTTTAACCGCAGAGTGGTGCAGAGTTTCCAAGCAGTCGCACAATTCAGATCTGAAAAAATCAGATGTTTTTAACTTCTGTCAAATGTTTCAAGTAATGGTATAATTTCCTGATTTCTGAAAAAACTGTGTAACATGCGTTATGAAATTCAGACTGTTGTGTGGCAAAATGCCTGATTATGTCCTCATATAAAAACAGGAGGGACTGTATTATGAAACTGCCATATTCTTCAATCATTGATAGAATTGTTGCATTGTCAAAAGATTACGGGGCTGATCGTCTGATTCTGTTTGGGAGTTATACAGAAAACGCATACAGTGCAGGAGACATATACCATTACTTGAAACATTTCGGTTGTAAAATACCGCATTCGGAAAGGCCTGCATTAGGACAGTTACAGTTTAAACAGCCACGAATAACACGAATCTGCACGAATGCACAAACCATAATTCGTGTCATTCGTGCAATTCGTGGCTGTACCATTAAATCTTCTGAGTAATGGTATAGATATTGCCTGTGACGGAATTCAGGGCTGGAAACTGTATGAATTTGCCGGACAGATTGAAAATGAACTGCATATTCCCATAGATATTGTTTCGCTGAGTCCCCCCAATGATTTTACCCGGTTAATTGAAACAAAAGGGAAAGTGCTTTATGACATTCGGGGAACTGACTGAGGAAATTGAGATTGAACTGAAACTCATGGAAACTGTGGTTCAGGATGTTCATCATGGTTACGGGTTTCAGACAGATTGGAATCGTATGATTATCGAAATTGAAAAAATTCAGGACATATTTGATCGGTTCAAAACGAAAGTTTCAGACAATTGGGAAAAATTATAATGTTTCAGCTTTGTTTTTTTCAAAAACCGGAACAAATTCTTATAATCCGATTCTGAAATGCCTTTTAATGACGGTTAAAGCAATTTTCATGCCGGAAAAAACCAAAATTGGATCTGTATGCACAAACCGGCAGTACATAATCAATTTAGATTTTATGGTATCAATTCCCCTCTTGAGAGCAGCAGGGGTGTGTCTGTTCCCCGTGCTGAACACACCCCTTAATCCCCTCTCAGAAGGGGAATATATAAAATTCAACCTGGTTATGTAGCAGTAGGTCAAATCGTTTGATATTTAAAATAACATTTGAATTTCAGACAGAAAAAAACTCTGTGTGATTCTGTGAAAACTCTGCGTCACTCTGCGGTTAAAAAACAGACTGTCAATGCAGCGGAGGTGGCAGGCAATTTGGGGTTTGGTGACACGATTATGATGAAATTGGGTGAGTTGGGTTTTGACGAATGGTTTGAGGCACATGTCAGTAAGTTTCCGCAGGAGAATCGCGGCATTGCACGAATATCAGCAGTTGATCGCGGGGCATACCTGATCAGAAATGAAACAGCGGAAATCCCTGCTGAACTCGCGGGGAAATTGAGTTTCCAGATGGATTCTTCGGCTGATCTGCCATGTACAGGAGATTGGGTTATCGTCCAATATCACAATGATAACCGTGCAGCAATTATTCACGGAGTGTTTCCGAGAAAAACTTTCCTGCGCCGAAAGACTGCCGGAGAAAAAGTGGATTTCCAGATGATTGCAGCCAACATAGATGTCGCGTTTATTGTTCAGTCATGCCATTTTGACTTCAATGTGCGAAGGCTGGATCGGTATTTGGTAATGGCAGCCGATGGCAATGTTGAGCCGATTGTTATTCTCACCAAGACCGACCTGATTCCACAGGAAGAATTGGAGCAGAAGACAGAGGCAATCAAATCCGCAGGCATTAAAACCGGAGTGCTGGCCATCAGCAGCATCACGGGTATTGGATTTGAAGAATTCCGGCAGGTGTTAAGACCGGCATGCACCTATTGCCTGCTCGGATCATCCGGGGTTGGCAAGACAACTCTCATCAACCGCCTGATCGGTCATGATGCTTTTGTCACAAAGTCTGTCAGCGGAACCGGAGAAGGCACACATACAACTGCGCGGCGACAGTTGACTGTTCTCAAAAATGGCTCCCTGCTGATAGACACACCGGGAATGCGGGAGTTGGGGCTTCTCAGTGTAACTGAAGGCATGAACCGGGGGTTTGAAGATATTGTCAGCCTGTCCCTGAATTGCCGTTATACCAATTGTACCCATGAACATGAGCCAGGGTGTGCGGTACGTGCTGCAATCATAAACGGTCAACTGAATGAATCTCACTATTCCAGTTATATGAAACTCAAAAAAGAGTCAGAATTCTATGAGATGTCATATCTTGACAAACGGAAAAAGGACAAAGCCTTTGGACGTTTCATCAAATCAGTGAAAAAACGGATAAAATAGTTCAAGTCAGAGACCTGAACCGGCCGGCAAAGGATGAAGTTATGAATTTTTGCAGTTTTATCGCTGTACTGGCTGTTATTTTCTGTTCTGTGTCTGCTTCACCTGCTCAGGATGATAAAACAGATATGGCAGTTGATGAAGAAATAAAATGGCTTAAAGAGGAATCGGCTGTCATGACAGAGATTGCCACCAAAACCAGTATGGATGCAGATCTTGTTCCGGGAATGGTTACTGTCCTGAACGGAAAAGACCTTGAAAATCAAGGTTTCAGAACTGCAGGCGAAGCCATGGTGCTTGTGCCGGGAATGGATTTGATTGCAAGCATGAACGGTTCTGCAACAGGCATTGTACGCGGAATCAGTGCAGGGGCCAAAATCAAAATGCTGCTCAACGGCATTGCAACCAACAGTTTCATGGAAGGAGCATCAGGACTGTTTGATATTCCAATTGCTCAGGTGGAACGCATAGAAGTCATCCGGGGGCCGGGTTCGGGTTTGTACGGAGAATGGGCATATCTGGGGGTTGTCAATGTGATAACCTGTCAGAAAGGCAGCCGGATTTCAGCACACGCGGGAACTTATGATTTTTACAGCGGCAATGTCCGTGTTTCTTATGAATCTGATAACAAAAACTTTAAGGGCAGTCTGAATATTGCAGGGCAGGAAAGAGGCAGCACTGATGTCAAATCTGGTCCTGATATGTTTGGCAGAAGCGGCGAAATTGACAATTCAGGCAAAACCGGTTCAGTCATATTGTCTTTGGATTACAAAAAACTGTCTCTGAATGGAATGTGGATGGAAAATAAACTCGGAAATTTTTTCGGACTGACCGGCGCGCTTCCTCCGGAAGAGGAAGATAACCTGCATTCAAACACAAACAAAATGCTTGAAGCAAAGTTCAGCCCGGATATTTCACAATATCTGACATTGGAAATAAAATTCGGATGGCGGGAATATATTTGGGATTCAGGCGATTTCTGGCTTTTTCCCCCAGGTGTCATCACACCCGGTGATTCTGTGGGTGCATCTTATTACAAAGAGCAGGTTTTATACGGAGGGCTGCTTTTTCATTGGACTGGATGGCAGAGGCAGCACTGGCTGCTTGGTATGGAATATGAAGACAGCCAAATGAAAGATGTATGGATGAAAGTCAATTATGATCCCATAACATATGAACCTGTTCCCTATCAGAAGTTCACGGGTGACAAAAACTGGATGGAGGAAGACAAAAGCCGAAATGTTTCAGGGCTGTTCCTGCAGGATCAGATTGACATTACCGGACAGTTGAGTTTTACCGCAGGACTGAGATATGACCGGTATGAGGACGAAGAATATTCCTATTCCCGTATTACCCCCAGAATGGCAGGTGTTTTCCGGGCGACCGACAGGCATATCTTCAAAATTCAGTATGCAGAAGCATTCAGACCCCCGTCTTTTGCGGAAATGTACAGCAAAAACAATCCTGCACTGGTGGGAAATCCTGAACTGGATTTTGAAAACATAAAGACGTATGAGGCTGAATATATTTACAGAACCAAACCATTTACCGGAAAGATCACGGTATTTTATTCAGAGATGGATGATCTGATCTATCTTGTGGACAAAGTCTATTCCAATCATGGCGATGCAAAAAGCAAAGGCTTGGAAGCAGAAGTAAACTGGCAGGTCATGCCCTGGCTTGGCTTTAATGCAAATCTGTCTTATGCAGAGACCGAAGATGAAACCAACGGCGGAGATATGAAAAATTCTCCGGAATGGGTGTCCAATGCAGGGCTTATCTGGCAGCCCGGCAGCAACTGGACAGGGGCTTTGCATCATCGGCATGTGGACAAACGCAATCGCGGAACCGAAGATCCCCGTGAATCTTTGGACAGTTATGATACAATTAACCTCACTTTGAGCAGGAACAGTCTGTTTTGCAAAGGCATGATGCTTCGCACCGGAATCAAAAATCTGTTTGACGAGGATGTTCTCTATCCGGCAAACTGCTCTGATTATAAAGAAGACTATCCCCAAACCGGGCGGGAATGGTGGGTACAGATGTCTTATGAATTCTGAACAGCAGCTCGAAGATTTACCCAGCCGTTCCCACGGAAATATTCAGTTCATTCTTCAGCCTGCTGTTTATCCGTGAATCTGTAACGGAATACGGTTGATGATTGGACAAAAAAACTTCAAAATATTTTGCTGATGTCATAATTTCAGCCCGTTCCATTAATCTTATACCGATTCGCTATTGAATTTATACAATAAGGTGAATTATTTTCTCTGTGTCCTCTGTGGGAAACTGAATCATAAGTATATGTTCAATGGAGAATTGGTATTACATCCCCAGGGAGGTTTGCACAATGAAAATACTGGTCATCGGTGGCGGGGGCAGAGAACATGCC
>CAZHPS010000289.1:2554-8935 GCA_964534335.1 uncultured Desulfobacterales bacterium | reverse complement strand
ACCCGTTTTTTCAGACGTTCTTCTGTATGCACCAGTTTTTCCCGCTCGCCTTCCAGCATTTTGCTGACCGGAATGCCTGTCCACCGGGAAACCACTTCTGCCACATCCTCGTCATCCACCTCCTCTTTGAGCATCTTTTTTTCCGTCTGCAAATCCACCAGTTTACGGTTGGCCTCGTCAAGACGTTTGCGGAGTTCCGCAGATTTGCCATAGCGCAGTTCCGCGACACGGGCCAGATCCCCCTGACGTTCAGCCTGCTGTTCTGCAATGCCGGTCTGCTCAATTTCCTCTTTGATGGAGCGGATGCTGCCAATCAGATCTTTTTCATTCTGCCACTGGCCTTTCATTTCCAGCATGATTTCATTCATGCCTGCAATTTCAGCCTGCAGTTTTTCCAGACGCTCCCGCGATGCTTTGTCCGATTCCTTTTTCAGGGCCTCCCGTTCAATTTCCGCCTGGGTGATTTTGCGCTGAATCTCATCAATCTCGGTGGGCATGCTGTCAATCTCAATACGGAGTTTGGACGCACATTCATCAATGAGATCAATGGCCTTGTCCGGCAGAAACCGGTCGGAAATATAGCGATCCGAAAGAGTTGCAGCCGCGACAATGGCAGAATCCTTGATCCGCACACCGTGATGCACCTCATATTTTTCCTTGAGGCCCCGGAGAATGGAAATGCTGTCCTCCACATTGGGTTCCCGCACCAGCACAGGCTGGAACCTGCGTTCCAGGGCCGCATCCTTTTCAATATACTTCCGGTATTCGTTCAAAGTGGTGGCTCCGACACAGCGCAGAGTGCCGCGTGCCAGCGCAGGTTTGAGCATATTGGATGCATCCATTGCCCCCTCTGCCGCGCCCGCGCCCACCAGGGTGTGAAGTTCATCAATGAACAGAATCACTTCTCCTTCAGCCCGTTCCACTTCCTTGAGAACAGCCTTGAGCCGATCTTCGAACTCGCCCCGGTATTTCGCGCCCGCGATCAGCGCGCCCATATCCAGAGCCACCAGCCGCCGGTTTTTCAGACTTTCGGAAACATCCCCTTCCACAATGCGCCGGGCCAGTCCCTCCACAATTGCGGTTTTGCCCACGCCCGGTTCACCAATCAGCACCGGGTTGTTTTTGGTGCGCCGGGAAAGAACCTGCACAATGCGCCGGATTTCCTCATCCCTGCCAATCACCGGGTCCAGTTTGCCGGAACGTGCCAGATCCGTGAGATCCCTGCTGAATTTGTCCAAAGCCTGATATTTTTCCTCAGGATTGGGATCATTAATGCTCTGATTGCCGCGAATATCCAGCAGCACCCGGAGGATGGCATCCCGTGACACACCGTATTTCCGGAGAATCCCGGCAGCCTCCCCTTTTTTCTCATCCGCGATGCTCAGCAGGATATGCTCAATGCTCACATACTGATCCTTCATTTTGCCTGCCTCGGCAAACGCGGCATACAGTACGGACTTGCATCGCTGGGAATAATAAACCTCCACCGCACCGCTGACTTTGGGAAACCTGTTCAAAGCCAGATGCAGTTCCTGCACCACTGCTTTGGGAGAAACGCCCAGTTTCCGGAGCATGGCATTGGCAATGCTCTGGGAGTCACCAAGCATGGCAGCCAGCAGATGCTCCGGTTCAATCTGCTGGTGACTTTGCTGCGAGGCCAGAGACTGGGCATTCTGGATCAGTTCCTGTGATTTTATGGTAAATTTGTCAAAACGCATATATCACTCCTTTGCTGTATTACTTTTCAGATATTAAAATAAAAACTCATATTATAAAATATGCAAATACTGTGTTGTCATTAACTGAAAAATAATCATCTGCGTTTTGATGTCAATTTCATTTCCCTAATCTTTCTGCCTCTTTTTTGAGCCTTTTGCTCAAAGCAGGCTGGGAGATTCCCAGCATCCTGGAGGCAATGGACTGATTGCCGTTGGCCCGTTTCATGGACTCGGCAACCAGCAGCCGGGTAATTTCCCTGATTGTCGGAAGTTCCCTCAGAGATTTGAACGGGGAACTTTCATCCGGATCCAGCTCCGTAACTGTGCGCTGTCCCCTGTGATCCCGGTCAATGCAGGATTTGAACACATCCAGGGAAAGAACCTTGGACTTGTGCCGGCTTACAGCTTCAAAAACCATATCCCGCAGTTCCCGGACATTGCCCGGAAAGGTGTAGGTTTTCAGCAGGGTGAAGAGTTCCTTGGGCGGGGTCGGCCTTTTTTTCCGCAGTGTCCGCGCTGCTTCATTGAGAAAATGGTTCACCAGCAGAGGAATGTCTTCGGGCCGTTCCCGCAGAGAGGGAACATGAATATGATTGGACCGGAGCCTGAAATTCAGTTCTTTCCGGAATCTTCCGGTGCGCTGCAGCCCCCACAGGTCTATGCTGGTTGCAGCCAGAAACTGGATGTCATGCGGTTTGGGAATCTTCCGGTCAGGGGGCAGAAAATCATCCTTATCCAGAAAATCCAGAAGATCAGACTGGGAAACCGGCCCGAGCAGCCCGATTTCATCCAGAAACAGGGTGCCCCCGGCCGCCTCCCCAATCATGCCCCGGCGAAAATTGTTTCCATCTGTGACTTTGCCGAAAAGAATTTCCGAAAAAGCCGAATCATCAAAACTGGAGCCGCTGATGGCCAGCAGCCTGCCGCTGCGTCCTCTGACTGTGTGAATGGCCCTGGCAATGAGTTCCTTGCCCACACCGCTTTCACCCGTAATCAGCACAGGGTGAGAGGTTCCGGAAAGAGATTCGATATATTCAAAAATCGAAAGCATTTCCGGATTGCAGGTGATGATATGAACAAAGGCTTCCTTATACTTGAGCGTATCTGTCATCATAGTGTTTCCATTTCTTTTCATAATTCATCAATGCCACTTGCATCCTTCCCGGAAAAAAATTAAAATCATTATAACCAGATCTATAGTTAACTAAAGTGAGGGAAAAATCAAGAAAATTTCGTCTTTTTATGAAAGAAAAATGAAAGTCTGTTCCCAAAAGAGAAAAGCAAATATCTTGACACATTCCGGTCTGTATGGTATTTTTTGAAAAATTTCAGAATTATATACAGAATTTACCGGGAAAAACCCTGTCATGGGCATTTTGGGAAAAATATATTATCCAGGAAAGCGGGGCTGATTATGGAAGAAAAAGAGATAAGAGGGCTTGGCAAAAAGGAATCAGGGGAAAACGATCCGGTTTTTCCGGAAGAGAATGCAATGGATCCGGGCGAGGAAATGATCGCAGCCCCGAATTCCGCCAGCGGTACAAAACCATTCCGGCCGGATGCGGACAAAACCGGGGGCCGGATTCCCGGAAATATGCCGGACAGGGAGGAAAAAACAGTTTCCGCACCTGATGGTGGAAAATCATCAACGGTATTCGGAGTTCCGGATTTTGTCCGGTTTGCGGAGTCGTATCCGGATGAACAGACAGATACAGGAACCATGCTGCTGTCTGAAACGGAAAAAACAGATACCTCCGGTGAAATAAATATGGATGATGAAGAAGATATGACCATTGATCCCAATGCCACAACCATCAGCTCGCCCCTGGAGGATACGGATCTGCCAGCAGACAGTCTGTCTGAAAAAGATAAGCAGCCGGGGGGGCAGAAAAAAAATGGAAACTGCTCTTTTGACCCCGGTATGGTTTTTGCTCCGGGCGGCAATCTGGATGCCATCAGACTTTCGGATGCTGACGCAGAGGAAAGTGCGTTCAGCAGTTTTCCGGATATGCAGAAGGATAAGAAAAAACTCATTTCAGAACTGGCTTTTGAGCAGGAAACCGGTGAAGACGGTTCCGCTTTCAACCTGGATGCAGCGGATATTTTCAAACCCGGCAGCAGTGAACCGGATTTTGATTTTGTCAGCAGGGAAGATGAATCTGAAGATGGGCCTGACAGATTCTCCGGCATGGATGCGGAAACACATGCCGGTTCCCGGACAGATCCGCAGGAACAGGAAAGCGGACTGACGGATAATCCGGATGAAAAAATGCAGACAGGGGAAAGCAGCCTTCCTGATTCTGACGGGGATATAATTGGCCGGTTCCTTTCAGAAAGTGATCATGATAAAGCAGATCCGGATGATCCTCTTTCCATTGGAGCTGCTTTTATTACCGGTATTACCGAAACTCCGGAGGAAAATGCAGAAGTTGATTTGGATGCCCGGACCATTATAATGAGTCACGCGGAATTTGAGGAAGCCGGTCTGAAAACAAAAGAAAAAACAGCACAGGACAAATCCGGGGATAATCCCGCGGAAGAGGACGGGGATGAACCCTTTGATCTGTCGGATGATCTGTCGGAGATTCTGCCGGAACCGGAAGACAAACCTGTTGTTGATTCAGATGTCAAAGAGGGAAAAAATACTGTTTTGGACAGTTTTCTTTCAGAACCGGAGGATGAATCGGTTTTTGATTTGGATACCAAAAACATCCTTGATGAAACTTCCGCTTTTGGAAAGCCGGAAGCCGGGGAATCACCGGATGCTGCGGATAACTCTGTTTTTGATTTGGATACCAAAAACATCCTTGATGAAACTTCTGATTTTGGAAAGCCGGAAGCAGGGGAATCACCGGATGCTACGGATGAATCAGTTTTTGATTTGGATACCAAAAATATCCTTGACGAAACTTCTGATTTTGGAAAGCCGGAAGCAGGGGAATCAAAGGATTCTGCGGATGAATCGGTTTTTGATTTGGATACCAAAAATATCCTTGACGAAACTTCTGATTTTGGAAAGCCGGAAGCAGGTGAATCCCCGGATGCTGAGGATGAACCGATTCTTGAACTTGGGGCCGAAGCCGTTATTGAAGCAGAAGAGGAAATCCCGGTGGAAGTCGGAGCGGAAGCAGCCATAACCGAAAGCGAAGAGGAAAATTTTGATCCCAATGCGGAAACAATTGTGGCCTCTGCCGCTGATATTCTGGGACTGGCATCTGGGAATCTGCTCGAACCTCCTTCTGAAACAGATACAGCAGCCGGGGATGATGGACTGGAGGATCTGCTGATCCGGGATGCAGATGAAGGACTTCCTGATCTGGACAGCATTCTGGATACGGCAAAAGACTATGCTTTGTCCGGGGATACACCGGATAATGCAAAAGATGCTGAGACAGACAAAAACACCGGTGATATTTCCGTGGAAGATGGCCTGTCCGCTATGGATATTCTGGATGAACTTGGCAGTCCGGAACAAAGGAAGGCATACGGAGGCGCAGACAATACCATAGGACTGCTGGATATGCTTAATGCTGAAAGTTCAAAACAGCCGCCAGAGGAAGATGATTTTTTCCATGTGCCGGATATGGAAGAAAAACCGGAACCTGTGAAGAGGATCAGCAAACCTTTTGTTACCGGGCGCATGGAAATCAAAACAGATAAAAGGGAAAGCAGGAAAAAATATCCGGATCGGTCAGCGGAAACATTGGGGGAATACAGGATAACTCCGGATAAAAAAGATACAGGGTATGCTGTGGCGCATACAGATGAAAGCGAACCTGTTTATGACAGCCTGGCAGGAAAGTATTATTTCTCCTTATCTCCCGCGCAGATAGAATCCGCGATTGAACGAATCATCAACCGGGTGTTCTCCGAGCGCATCGAAAAAGTGCTCAGAGAGGTTGTGGGAAAGGCGGTTGAGGAGGAAATGAAGAAGTTCAGGGATGGGATTATGGAAGACATTGCAGAGGGGGATAAACTGTAGAAGCTGTAAAGTATGCCTATGAATAACCTGCTTATGAATCAGCAGGTTATTCATGGATTAACAGGGAAGAACGGTTCAATTTCCGAACTTGTACGGTTTCGATAATTCTATAATGATGTCAGCTACTGCGGGATTTTTTAACCCTATAAAAAAACTATAATAATATCATCCCTTGCGGGATTTGTTCTTGCTTTTAAATGCCATTTTCTATAATAATATCATCCCTTACGGGATTCGGTCTGGCTTTTAAATGCCGGTTTCTATAATAATATCATCCCTTACGGGATTCGATCTTGCTTTCTGAATGCCGGTTTCTGTAATAATATCATACCGTATAGGATTTTTTAACCCCGTAAGGGGTGTCACTATTATAGAAAACCCATTACAAACGCCATACGAAAACCCCGTCAGGGGTGATATTATAGGCTTTTGAATGCCGTTTTTTATAATAATATCATCCCTTTAGGGATTTGTTCTTGCTTTTAAATACCGGTTTTTATAATAATATCATCCCTTTCGGGATTTGTTCTTGCTTTTAAATGCCGTTTTCTATAATAATATCATCCCTTACGGGATTCGGTCTTGCTTTCTGAATGCCGTTTTCTGTAATAATATCATACCGTATGGGATTTTTTAACCCCGTAAGGGGTGTCACTATTATAGAAAACCCATTACAAACGC
>CAZHPS010000289.1:0-2454 GCA_964534335.1 uncultured Desulfobacterales bacterium | reverse complement strand
CGGTTTTTATAATAATATCATCCCTTTCGGGATTTGTTCTTGCTTTTAAATGCCGGTTTCTATAATAATATCATCCCTTACGGGATTCGGTCTGGCTTCTGAATGCCGTTTTCTGTAATAATATCATATACTGTATGGGATTTTTTAACCCCGTTAGGGGTGTCACTATTATAGAAAACCAGTTACAGACACCATACGAAAACCCCGTCAGGGGTGATATTATTTAGGAGTTACGCAGTTGAATTTTAACATATTGATTTTTATATAAGCGAATGCTGCTCTGCACAAATCGCTTTGAGAAGCTGTTTTAAAAATATCCGGGGGCAGAAAGTTTTGAGATTTTTCCAAATGCAAAAGCCTGATTTTGCCGTATTCAAACGGTCATTATCTCTTTTGCTCTGCTGATTTTTTCCCGAAAAAAGCAGTGTGGAATATTTTTAAAACAGCTTCTGAAAACCAACGCGTAACTCCTAAATTATACAAGAAATAGCAGACAGGAGTTGAGAAATGATAAGCAAAGAAATCATTAAATCTGAAATCAGCAATGTGCCGGATCAATATCTCGAAGTGCTGTATCGTATAATAAAGGCTTTCGAATATACACCTGTATCAAATCAGGAAAACAGGGAAAGCAATTCCCGTCTGCTTACTGACAGAGAATGGATTTCCTTTGTTGAAAGCACATACGGATGTCTGTCAGACGATCCTTTGAAGAGAGGGGAACAGGGCGAGTTCGAGATTCGGGAGGCTGTGGATTGAAATATCTTCTTGATACAAACACCTGTATAAAATATCTTAACGGAAAATCGGAATCCATTCGCAGGCATGTAGAAAAAAATCATCCTGAAGATATTACCATATGCTCTGTTGTAAAAGCCGAACTTTTTTATGGCTCCATGAAAAGCAAATATCCTGAACAAAATTTGCAAAAACAGAAACGGTTTCTCAACCGTTTTGTTTCTTATCCGTTTGATGATGAAACAGCAGAAATATATGGCAATATAAGATCAAAACTGGAAAAAGCAGGTACTCCTGTCGGCCCCAATGATTTAATGATTGCCGCCACAGCCCTTGTAAGAAATATAATATTGGTCACTCATAATACAAGAGAATTTAACCGGATCGAAGGCTTATTACTGGAAGACTGGGAGACGGAATAATCTCAATATGCCCCTACAGGGGGCAGAATATCCCTTAACTTAATGGAATTGGTGATCCTGTGATATTTTTTATCATCCGGTAACTGATAATCATTAAAATTATAAAGGAGTTATAAGATGAACAACTTTGATATTGATGGCGTGAAATCTCTTCTTGAAAAAGTTAAGTTAATCAATTTCAAATATGAGAAGATACTGAAATCAGATGAAAATGATTTTAATATTTTTTCGATATTGAAAAAAGAACATGATGAGAAATATCTCCATTCCAGATTCATCTACGAAATTCTAAATCCGTCCGGAATTCACAACAAAGGCGATATATTTCTCAGATCATTTTTGGAAACTGTAGGGATTTCAGATTTTGCAAAGGAGGATATAAGTGTAGAAAGAGAATACAAAAAGATTGACATATGTATTACAAATAGCAGGAAACAGGCAATCATCATAGAAAATAAAATAGATGCGGAAGATCAGGACAGACAGCTTCAAAGGTATTATGAAACTATGGAAGAGAATGGGTTTGATGATATAAAAGTTATCTATCTCACTCTTTCTGGTTATGAACCAAGCCCCCAGAGTATGGGCTCATTGGAAAAAAATAAGGATGAACTGATATTGACAGTATCCTATAATACCGATATTGATAACTGGCTGGAAAAATGTATCAAAGAAGCAGCAACATTTCCAATTTTAAGGGAAACATTTGTCCAGTACAGAATATTAATTCAGAAACTGACAGGTCAGTATCATACAAAAGGATATATCATGGAAATTAAAGAATTACTGATGAATGAAAAGAATATCCGTCTTGCAACAGATATAAGTCAGGCTTTGACTGAGGCACAAACTGAAATAAAATCAAAGTTTTGGGAGGAGTTTTTATCATGTTTAAGAAAAAAATATGACATTGAAGAAGATAATTTTGATATTGCTATCAATTTGCTTGATATTGAAGATGATGAAAAACTGAAATTTTGTGTACAGATTTATGAGAGAAAAAATCAGTACGGATTTTTTGTGGACAGAAATGGATCATATATAATCAATAATGAGCCAAAATATGACAGGTTATCTGATTTTATTAAAGACACAATAGATAGCGATTTTTTCAGAAATGATAGTTGGTTGGCATGTAAATATCCCAATAGGAATTTTAATTTCGAAGATTTTAATGATGACAATGTATTTGCACTTGCAGATGCTGCAAAAAGAGAAAAATATGTAAAGGAATTGACAGATCAATAGTCCGGTAATTTTCTGAAAAATACTTCACAAACATAATAATTTCATA
>CAZHPS010000288.1:0-8972 GCA_964534335.1 uncultured Desulfobacterales bacterium | reverse complement strand
GCGCTGAAAGCCAGTTTTCAAAAATTACAGGAATTGAAGGCGTAACATCAGTTATGAGGATGATGAAACCGCCGTGCATACAGCAGTCGTCAACAGCCGGACTCTGAAAAGAAACATCAGGGCGGCTTATGTCGAAAACAGAACAACCGGCGGGTATGTCATCCTGTTTTCCACGGACACAGAGATCGACGGGTATCTCATTTACCGGTATTACAAAGCCCGGTTTCAGATCGAATTTCTGTTCCGGGATGCGAAGCAGCACACCGGACTGGCTCACTGTCAGGCGCGCAGTGAAAAAAAACTGTATTTTCACTTCAACGCTTCTCTGACTGCTGTTTCCATTGCGAAAGCGGCCTGTCTTATAAAAGACGGCGGACCAGAAAACCGCTTTTCAATGAACAATGTAAAAACATTATGTTTCAATGAGTTATTTCTTAAACGATTTTTTGAAAAGTCGGGAATTGACCGGACTTCCAAAAAAATATCCCGTGCCTACAGCGAACTCCTGAATTTTGGGAAGATCGCAGTATGATTTTTACCGGAGTATTGATGGGAAGAAATCATCGCATTTATCAAAAAACTGAATGAAACTGAAAATACCCATAAATACAGACTTCCCACTGATGATGAATGGGAATATGTCTGTAGAGCCGGATCGGATACGCCCTTTTCTTTCGGATTCTGTTTATCCTCAGATCAGGCAAATTATTGTGCTGAAGCTCCATTAAAAGGATGTCCGAAAGGCATATACCGTCAAAAAACCCTTCCGGTAGCCAGTTTTGTTCCAAATGAATGGGGGGTATATGATATGCATGGAAATGTATGGGAGTACATAAATCCCAATTTGATCAGAGGTGGGGCTTTTCATGCCGGTGCAAATCTTTGTCGATCATCATCCCGCAGCGGAACCGGCGATCCTTCAGGTAAAAATCCGACACATGGCTTCAGAGTCGTAAAGAGTCTTAAATGATCAGCAGAACCTGATGAAAATTGACAGGAGTTACGCAGTTGAATTTTAACATATTGATTTTTACGATACCAATGTTGCTTTGCAAAAATTGGTCTGTTTAAAATCAAACAGTTGCAAATTAATTGCGTAATTCCTCTATAGTTGGCAATTAGCAATTAGGCAGATATTAAATAATGGAAACAGCATATTCTGTTAAAAATGTTCCTATCCGTCTCACCTATGAAAGATGGTATCATATTACAGAAAATCATGATGATTTAGCGAGTTATTTTCATGATGTGCTTGACACTGTTGAAAATCCCGAATTCGTCATGCAGGGCAATCAGGGAACTCTGAAAGCAACCAAAAACATGGGAAAAAAGAAATGGCTGGTTGTCATTTACAAAGAGTTGTCGAGAGAAGACGGATTTATAATCACTTCATATTTTCTTCCCGGTAAACCGAAAGGAAACATAATATGGAAGCGTTAATGGCAAAAGAAGCAAATAATTTTATAGGGCAGTGCGTGAATGTGGCATCGGATATACTCAGAATGTCCGCCAGACAGGTATGGATAGATTACGACAAAGAAGCTGATGTATTATATATGAGTTTCAGAAAACCTCAGAGAGCTGCTGAAACAGTTGAGTTGGATGATGATGTGCTTTTAAGAAAAGACGGTGAAACAATAGTGGGCTTAACAATTCTGAATGCCAGTATTCGCAGTAAATAAATGGCATAACCCGTCGCTCCAGCGGACAAAATGGGCGGCGGCATTTGTGTCAGATTTGACGTAATCACACGCCCATTTTGCCGCTGAGCTTATTGTTATGCCACAGAATGTTTAAAGGATGTAAAACTATGAATCTTGGACTTAGGGAAATTATAGACAGTATAAGAATACTCCCTTTACATGATCAGGCGTATCTTGCAAAAATAATTCTTGAATATACTGATACTGAAAAATATCATGAAAATTCATCAAAACGCACTGTCGGAGAGTATATCGGCAAAATTAAAACAAGTGATGATTTCAATGATCCTCTGCCAGATGAATTCTGGTTAGGTGAAACCGATGAAATTACTGCTTGATACACAGGTATTTTTATGGTTAAGAGGCGAACCTCATAAGGTATCCTCAAAGGCATTAAATGTTTATCAGGAACGTAATAACACCACGTATTTAAGTATTGTAAGTGTATGGGAAATGCAGATCAAGCATCAGATCGGCAAACTTGATTTGAATATGCCGTTGCAGGAAATCATTGAGGAACAATGCGGGACAAACAACCTGAAAATTTTACCGATCAGACTGAATCATATTTTTGGGCTTCAAAGATTACCCCTGCATCACAAAGACCCTTTTGACCGTTTGCTTCTTGTTCAGGCGCAATATGAAAATCTCTGTCTGATAAGCTCAGATGGCAAATTCAGGTTATATGAAGTAAATTTATGCTGGTGAAATAGAATATGAAAAGGGCATAACCCGGCGCTCCAGCGGATTCGGTTTTTCTCCGCTACGCTCCGCAAAACCGAACCGCTGAGCTTGTCGTTCACGCAGCTTTTGCTATTGGGTCAAATCCTCTGACAGTTCCGGATCAATGCCAAGTTTCCTGAGCCTGGCTGCAAGATGTTCGGCTCTGATCCTTTCCTGCTCAGCTTTGCATCTTTCCTGTTCGGCTTTCTTCTCAGCCTGTTCTGCCCGCAGTCTTTCCTGTTCTGCCTCTTTCTCAGACTGTTCCGCCCGCAGTCTTTCCTCTTCAGTCCGCATTCTTTCCTGTTCTGCCTTTTTCTCAGACTGTTCTGCGCGCAGTCTTTCCTGTTTTGCTTTCTGCCTCTCCGTTTCAGCCTCCTGTCTGATTTTCTGATAAAAAGGCAGAATCCAGTCCTGATAAAGTCTGTCATGAGCCATTTCTTCCAGCGACGGCTGCCGGGTCAGATCCGAAATCCTGAACCGGAATCCGGGCAGCACTTCCGAGTGTATGATATCCCCGTTTTCAGGCACAATCCTCCGGTATTTTCCTTTGGCGTCAAGCCGGTAAAAGACTGTTTCCAGCATACGGGCATCCAGAATGAAATATTCCCGGACTTTCACATTCTGATATTCCTTTTTTTTGACCACAGTATCGCGCAGAATCTCGCTCTCCCTTGAATAAGACAGGGACTCAATGCACATGTCAAGGGTGCCGCTGAAACTCTGATCATCAGGATGCAGCGGAACCGGATTGTCACACCGGATAACAGACAGATCCGGCTTGCGCACGGATGTTTTTCTCCGGGGCAGAGACAGACGGAATCCGAATTCCAGTCCCATTGTTTCTGCAATTGGATGCACTGAGAGAAAATGCTCCAGTGTCTGCGCAAACCAGTGATACATCCGCCATCCTTTGCCGTCGGTCATGGGTCTTTCCTCCAGATGCCCGCAGTTCCATTCATAACTGGAATACGGATGAATGTAATATTTCTCCCAGTATTCCTCCTCGGAGACAAAACTGCTGTCCCCGGATGCTTCCCCGTCTGCATACATCTCCGGGATATACACGGGTTCCGCATCATTTTTTCTGAACATCTCCAATGTCTGCATGGTTCACCCCTCTGAAATTTTTACCGGTCTGACAGTTTATGACTGCTGCATCTCCCCCTCATTCCTGTAATGGCGGATTGTTATTAGTACTTTGTCAAGTTTGCTTTTGTGAGTTGATTTCAGAATTGTTGGGTTGATTTTCCAATTTTTTCAAAAAATTGGAAAATCAACCCAACCTACATTTTCAGACATGACAGAACATTAGAGCGTATTTGAAAAGTCTGATCTCCCCCTTTAAAAAAGCAGGGCTGTTAAGTTCCCATTCCCCTCTTGAGAGGGGATAAAGGGGTGTGGTCCGGAATTGCCCGCACCCAAAACACACCCCTGCCCCTCTCAAGAGGGGATTTTTTAAAGAATTAACACCCCTGCCCCTCTCAAGAGGGGATTTTTTAAAGAATTAACACCCCTGCCCTCTCAAGAGGGGATTTTTTAAAGAATTAAAACCCATGCCCTCTCAAGAGGGGATTTTTTAAAGAATTAAAACCCTGCTCTCAGGAAAGGAATATACAAAATCTGCTTTGCCTATGGCACCGGTATCAGAAATTCCAGATCAGTTCCGAGGCCAGCCGTATTGCGGTTTCATCACTTTCTATTCCGCCGGACAGGGCAGCGGTTACATCCTCAACCGCGCTGCCGGGGAAGAAGAAAGAGAACTGACCTTTGACAAACATGTTTTTGCTCAGGGCCAGGGTGAGTTCATTGTCCCATTCTGTTCCCGCGTAACCGGCTTCCACCATCGTGTATTTCCCTTTATCCATTTTACCGGTGGTTTCATCAAAAACAACAGGATTGACCATATCCGCGACATAAAAATCCTCATTCCACCAGAACATGTTGACATTGGTGCGGTAGATCAGGAAGATTTTGGGACGCATGGTAATGCCCGCGCTGAGCATACCCAGACCGGGGTTATCGCCGCGGCCGCTGCCGACACCGGCAAAGTTCTGCACGCCTCCGGTGAATACAGGTGTGCCGTTTCCGTACAGTTCCGGAAGATAACCGTAGATGGAGGTTCCCAGCACAAAACTGTTGTCACCGATAATGGTGTTTTCACCGCCCCACATGCTGGAAAATCTCTGAGCACTGGTAATGCCGGTAAAACCGCTCAGTTCATCATCTTCAGGATCATCATCACCGGAAGTATACATGAATCCGACATGGGGTTTGAAACTGTACCAGCCCAGTTTGTCCTTGAGTTCAAAGGCAATATCACCGGCCAGGGCAAACGCGGAAATGTCAAAATCATTGTACTGAATGGTGTTGACCCCGTTATCCACCCCTTTCAGACCTGTATCATCAGCGGAACCGAATTTGTAGGCTCCCTCAAACATGAGTTCAATCACATTGCCGATATTTCCGAGATAGTATCCTCCCACAGTATAGGCATTGGTGTCAGGAGACGAAGCCTGAGCCCCTGGAACATTGTTGTTGCCATAGATGCCTGCATAATCCTGCAGACCCGCCTGTGAAGCAAGATAACCTGTGAAGTCATTGGTCTTCACATCCCGGATTCTGTCCCAGCCCGCGAAAAATCTCACCTTGTTTTTTTCACGGAAAAAATAATCCACATAACCGGCAATCAGATCCCGGTCAGAGTCGCTGGCACTGTCCAGCTCACCCGCGCTGTTCTGAAAATCATTTTCATCAAGTTTATGCCATGCAATGGAGAAATCAACAGGATCATAATCGCCCTTAATCCAGAACCCGGCATTGTCATCCCCATAAACCATTGAGGCGGATTCAATCACATCCACTCCCCAGACATCCCAGCCTCCGTGCAGGCGCAGCCCCTCGATGAGTTCGATACTGACATTGAGCCGTTCCATACCAAAATCACTGCCTGAATCCCCGCGTCCGCCCCTGTTGTCAACTGTGTCCGTGTCAATGGGCCGGTCAAATTCCAATGCCGTGTAAAAACTCCATTTTTTGTCTTTGGGCATGGCATTGAAATACATTTTGGTTTCATTGCGGATATAACTGTCATCCACTGCCCCGGTTTCATTGGAATGGACTCTGAGAAAGGTATTGGCAAGATAATAGGGTTTGAAGGAATCTGCTTTGGCTTTCAGGACTGTGAGATAGGTCTGGCTGCCCGTGAGATCCGCGGCTGTGGCATTGGGATCTTTGTTGACACTCTGGGCAAGTCCAGCGGCCAGTGCATCGGAAACCTGAATCAGATTGGCTCCGCCAAGGTTTGGATTGGCTGTTGTAACAGCAGCCCCGATGACGGCTGCTTTGGCCGCATCCGAAGCCGCGCTGGCTGCTGAATTGCCTGCCGAGGTTTTGGCAGCCGCAACCGCAGAATCTGAGGCCATTGCCTTGATCTGAGCCTGCACATCGGGATTGGTGACATCCATTCCTGCCTGGGCTGCCTGCTGATAAGCCTGTTTGACCGCACCCGCTGCTGTGGTGGCCGCAGCAGAGGCAGCCGCACTTGCTGCCGCGTTACCCGATACAGTGGCAATGGCTTTCTGCTGTGCATCCGTAAAACCGCCTGCCACAGTGCCGGCAGCAGTATTCGCGGCTGTCAAAGCAGCACTGGTGACACTGGCAACATCCAAAGCAGGACCCGCTGTAAAAGCTGCATTGACAGCAGCGGCCGCGGCGGCATCAGCCACAGGCGTAGACACAGGTACGGCAATTCCATTGACGGCATTGCTGACATTGGTGTCAATCAGTTTCATGCTGCCAGCCAGCGCACCGACTTTGGCGTTAAGACCGGGATTGATTTTCGTGGCCTCATTTGCCGTATAAAAGGAATTGGCATAATCCTCATAAGCCGAAATCACAGCATCTGTGCCTCTGGTGTTGGTGATGGCATCATTGAGTGTCAGAGAATTCTGATAAACTCCCTGAATGGAATTGGTGGCATTGAGCATGCCCCCCGCAAAATCCTTGACCGGCACAGTGTTGAAATAGCCCGGCACATCCTTGTGCATTCCGAAATCCCAGTCAGATTCCGCTGTGGGAACAAAACGGACGGTAGCACCGAAACTCATGAGCAGATCCTGACCGGTTTCTATGCCGATGCTTCCCGGCCCCAGAATCTTTTCCGAGTTGAGCTCATTGGGCCCTGTCAGGACTTCTTTGGTAATATCAGCGAGTTTGTCCTCTTTCTTCTCTTCCTCTCCCCATGCCAGTCCGGTCATCAAAGCGCAGATCAGCACTGTTACGGCCAGCATACCTGATTTTTTCATCTTCATCTGTTCTCCTCCTGATAATTGAAAAAAAATAGTAAAAACCCTTTTCCGAAAAATAAAAAAACATTCCTGGATTTTCCGACTGACAACCTGCCCGGAAAGATTTTGCGAAGTTTCCCAAACTTCGGAAGTCATGCATCTCAATGCGGGTATATTGTTTTGGGGAAATTCCTTAAAACTGACAGCATCACCTCCCTGTTTTTTTCCTGAAAATTTTACACCTGAAAATTATTTTTTGCTTTTGCAAAAAAATGAGGACTGTTCAGGAAAAAGTGATTATAGAACGAGCGTTCGTTTTTTTATCATATGCGCACAGGTTTTGCAAGAAATTTCACAAAGCACCTGCATTGTTTTTCATCCCTTATCTGAAATCCGTGATTTTTCCGGTCAATGGGAAAGAGCGGTCTTCAACTGCATCAGCAGATCCTTTTTTATATAGGGTTTTGCCAGAAATCCCTTAAATCCCGCAGACAATGCCCTGTCTATTTCTTCGGCAGAGGCAAAACCGCTTACCGCAATTATTGGAATATGCTTCAGTTCCTCATCTTTTTTCAACTGCCTGACCGCCTCATAACCGTCCATGACCGGCATACCGATGTCCATGAAAATGGCATCAGGTTTGTGCTGCCCTGCCAGATGCAAAGCTTCTTCCCCGTTTTCAGCCTCAATAACCTGCATACGGTACTGATTCAGATATGCTTTAATCAGCACCCGGTTGAATTCAATATCATCTGCAACCAAAATAATTCTGTTTTCAAGGGAAATCGTTTTATTTTCCTCTGATTCCCCTGCGTTGATGCCGGGTTCCGCATCCACCGGATTATGAAATGTGATGGTGAAAGTGCTTCCTTTGTCAGGCTCGCTTTGCAGTGAAATCTCTCCGTTCATCATTTCAACCATGCGCTTGGCTATGGTCAGTCCAATCCCTGTACCGCCGAATTTTCTGGTGATCCCTCCATCATGCTGCTGAAATGCCTCAAATATTTTTTTGTGGGATTCTATGGGAATGCCAATCCCGCTGTCCTCCACACATATCCGCAGATCGGATTTTTCCGAATTCTGTGCGGAAGGAACAAGGTCGGCTGACACCCGGACATATCCCTGTGCTGTAAATTTCACTGCATTTCCAACAATATTGAAAAGGCACTGCCGCAGGCGGATCTCATCTGTGAGAATATATTCCCTGATTTTTTCGGAAACAGAAAATGTCATATTCAGTTTTTTCTCCGCAGCCCTGGCAGCAAAAATGTTTTCAATCTGACGGAAAACATTGTGGAGATTTACCCGATTACAGTTGATGTCCATCCTTCCTGCCTCAATTCTGGCAAGATCAAGAATATCGTTCATAATCAGCAGCAGACTGTTACCCGCAGATGCAATGATTGTAAGAATATCTTTCTGCTTTTTGTCCTGAATCATTTCATCCAGCAGGTTTGTGAAACCGATAATGGCATTCAGGGGTGTACGGATCTCATGACTCATGTTTGAAAGAAATTCCGTCCTGGCTTTGTTTGCAAGTTCTGCTTTTTCTTTTGCCTTCGCAAGTTCTGCTGTTCTCTGAGTGACAAGTTTTTCCAGTTCCTCATTTGACCTTTTCAGCACATCCTCGGCCTTTTTCAGGGTCATATGCGTGCGCACACGGGCCAGAACCTCTTCTTTCTGAAAAGGTTTGGTGATATAGTCAAGCCCCCCGGCCTCAAAACCTTTGATTTTGTCCTCAACTGCATCCATCGCGCTGATAAATATCACGGGAATATTCCGAAGGTTTTCATCAGCCCTGATCCTGCGGCAGACTTCGTATCCGTCCGGCTCCGGCATCCGGATATCAAGCAGAATCAGATCCGGCCTGATGGATTTCATTGCATTGAGCGCGGCAGTACCGCTCAGAGCGGGTCTGACATTATAACTGTTTTCCTTCAGCAGTTTTTCCAGAACATGCAGATTCTGCGGATTGTCATCCACAATCATAATCATGCCCTGAATACTGGTGACTGTATCAGGAGTGTTTTCTTCCATCATCAGCAATTCCCTGTAGTAAGTGTTATGTCAAAATTTTTCAGTCAGTTTTATGTTTTTTCCGAAGGAGTGCAAAAATTATACCATTACTTGAAACATTTCGGTTGTAAAATACCGCATTCGAAAAATCTGCCTCAGCAGAGTTTATAAAAATTACAGTTTAAACTGCCGCGAATAACACGAATCTGCACGAATGCACAAACCGTCATTCGTGTCATTCGTG
>CAZHPS010000287.1:0-8999 GCA_964534335.1 uncultured Desulfobacterales bacterium | reverse complement strand
CAGACCGGGCTGGATCGGCGCACAGTGAAAAAACATATTCTGGAGTGGCAAAAGAACGGAGAGGAAGGGGAATAATCAGCACTCAAACCTGTTTATATTTTAATCGCAAAGAAATTGCATTGCAAAGCAGGATCTTCGCAGGGAAAAAATGCCTTTGTTATCGAAAAAAATGACTCCGGCCACCGGCTTTCTCCAAATATATGCGATTCTTCCCCGTACCATGACGCTCGGCCCTTATCTCCGCTTTGCCATATGGGTTCAGGGCTGTCCGAGGAACTGTCCGGGCTGCATGTCACCGGATGCAAAATCATTTGACAGCGGAACCGTGATCAATATCGGAACCCTTGCAGATCAGGTGCTTTCGGTTCCGGAAATTGAAGGCATCACCGTAAGCGGCGGGGAGCCGTTTATGCAGGCCCGGAATCTGTCCCAACTGATGGAACAGATTCGCAGTGTGCGGGATTTGGGACTGATTGTTTATACCGGGTTTACTCTGGAAGAACTTCAGGAAAAAATCCGTGCAGGAGAGGAGGAGGTACAAAAACTGCTGGATTATACGGATCTGCTCATTGACGGCCCTTATATCCGCGAACTGGATGACGGTCTGAGTCTTCGGGGATCAGCCAACCAGAAGGTGCATGAAATGACTGAACGGTATAAAGGGGCAGCAGAAAAATATTACGGAAAACCGGGACGGAATATGGAACTGCATTTACTGGAAGATAAGGTTTTTTTAGCCGGAATTCCCGGAGCCGAATCTCTGGATCAGTGGCAGAGGAAAAAAATTATCATCCCAGTCCCAAAGGATGAATTTCAGACGTGACTTCCCCTATCCTCTGCCGCATTTGCCGGAGCATTTCATCATATTTTTTCAGACTTTCCTCAATTTCCCCTGTGAGTTTCTCTGTTTCCTTCTGCATCTGACCGAGGGAAGATGACAGGGTTTTCCCCAACTGCACATCAGAGGCAAAATGCAGTTGCAGAATTTCCTGATACTGTGCATTGGACTGTGCAGTTTCATTGATCTGCCGGAGATGTTCCTGCAAACGGGCTTCTGTTTTTTTCAGTTCCTCAGCCTCCTGTTCCATTTCCCGGATATATTTTTCATCCTTTTCCGACCGCTCCCGGATTCTTTGTCGGAGTTTCTCCACCCACAGCGGAAGATTTTCAGAGATAGTAAGAGCATCTTCTCCGTAAGCCTGTTCCAGATTATCCATTGCATCTTTCACATTCCGCAGATTTTCTTCCAGTTCTCCGGTTTCTTTTTCCAGAACCTGTTTTCTGCGGATCAGAGGATCGTATTTTTCCTGAAATCTGTTCCTTTTTTCTTCCCCGGCTGCAATCTCCTTTTCCAGTTTTTTCAGATCAAATCCGGAAAGTTCTTTTTCTGCCTGCTCCAAATCCGTTTTTTTCCGGAGAAGTTCCGCAAGCCACTGTTTTTGTTCCTGCAAATCCTTTTCTTTGGAAAAAAGATGTTGGGATTCTTTGCGTACTGAATTTTCTTTTTCCAGCACAGATTCGATTTCTGTCTGACAGGCTGCAATTTTTTTTGAAATCACATCCTCATCCGGTGAAATGGGCAGAGAAGCAAGATAATCCCGCTGATATTCCAGCATATTTTTCAGTCTGGAACGGAAACGGTCAAAAACCGGGTTTTCCTGTTTTTTCCATTGTTTCAGACTGTCCGGGCTGTACATTCTGTTGAGCAGGCTCAGGGAGTTCTGCAAAAGGGAAAAAAACAGGGGAACCGTGTCAAAGTCATTGCCATCCTCCTGATTTTCCAGCGCGGAGAGGTCGTTTTTTATCTGCCGGAAGGTTTCTTTATCTGTCATACGTTTTCCTTTCCGGTGATGATTTCCAGACCGCCGAAGATTTTCCGGATAATGTCTCCGAGTTCGTATTCAGTCCGTGCGCGCTGCAAATCTTCAAAAACCAGATAGACGATTTTGGATGGGTTTATGCGCATTCCCACTTTCCACCGGTTGCCCGGAATGGCGGAGTTGGGCAGCCGGATGTTCAGAGATTCCGGCAGTTTTTCCTTTACAATCCGGTTTTTTGATTCCGGGTCTGCATAGATGATGACATCCGGAGTTTCATTATGCGCCCGGACTTCGTATTCTGCAAAGCGGACTTTTTCATATTCGGACAGTGTTTTTCCCCCGATGATAATGGGAATTCTGCATTCCCTCCGCATAAACTCTCCGGATTTTCCTGTACTGCAAAGGGTATATCCTTCAATGCCGATGCTGTGTTCATATTTTTCCTCAACAGATATAAGATTATTGGCGACCAAAGCCGCTCCGTAGGAAATGGCAAAGCGGGAAATTTCCTTTTTTTCATCCCGGATCACACGGGTGTCACCATTTTTCATGCCCAGTGCTTTGCAGATGCTCTGCCGCACCGGATAAAACTGGGAAAATCCGCCGCAGAAAAATACCGCATCAATGGAAAAGCCCTTTTCATCCACTGTTTTCCGGAACCGGTGCATGACATCCTGAATGCCTTTGTCAATATCCTGAAATGCGGTTTTAATATCCTGATAACAGAAGGTGTATTTCCCAAATTTCAGAACCATACTTTCCCGTAAATCCAGATCTTCCATCGCACTGATGATTCTTTGGGTGATTTGGGGATGCTGGTTGCTTTTGCAATCCTGAAGCCGATTGTAAATTTCATAATATTCCGGACTGTCTTCCGCGATGTTTTCCGCTTTCTCCCGAAGTTTTTCCCAGATCAGGCGACGGTCAAACCGCACACCGGCCCGGCCAATGGAAGAACGCCCGTTGCCGTCATTGTAAAGTTCCTCCACTTTTCCCGGCTCCACCCGGCAAAGGGTTACGTCAAATGTTCCACCGCCCATATCGCAGATCAGCAGATTTCCGCAGAAAGGCCGGGGATTTTCTTTCTGATACTGCCACGCGTAATATGCGGCAGCCGCGACCGGTTCGCTGATAAGCCGGATCAGGGGAAGTTTCAGATTTTCCTGCACAATATCCTGCAGACGGCTGCGGCCTGCATGATCCATACTTTTGGCCCAGACATGGGGAACACTGAGAACAATGCCGCTGATTTCCCCTTTCTGGGTGATGAAACTGCCGCTTTCCCCATCCGGACGGGTAAGAAGATGGCGGATATAATCTGCAATCACTTCTTCCGGGGATTTTTTGGCAGGCCAGACATATGCGGTCTGTTCACTTTGTTTGAGGGGAAGAATCATTTTCAGATTGCTGCAGAAGATGACTTCGCGGTCACCCGCAAAATCCAGCGCAGCCCTGCCAATGTGAATGCTGCCGTCCGCTTCATAGGCCACGCAACTGGGGATGTATTCATTTCCTTCAGGGCCGGGATAGCGGAAGGCTTCGGGACGGCCTGCGTCACTGATGCAGGACACAGTGGAATTGGTGGTTCCAAAATCCATGCCGATTTTGTATGTCATTGGCTCTCCTTTTCCGGGGTTGAATTCAGCAGGACATATTTTCTGATTTCATCCAGATATGGTGTAAAATCATCCAGATGTCTTTTTAATATTCCGTACATGATACTGTCATCAATTCTGTCGTAGTTGTGTACCAGTATATTTCTGGTTCCTGCCATTGGAACCAGAAAAGACAGGGTTTGATCACTGATGATCCGGTTTTCCGCAAGTACGGCAAAAATTCCTTTCTGATCTCCGGGTTCCCTGAGATTTTCTTTGGCAGTGATGATTCGGGCAATATCCAGACATGCCTCAATTGCCACCTGAAGGTTCCTTTCGGCAATATCTTTTATATTCCGGGATGCCTGATATTGTGAAAATGAATCAGTTTCATCAGAAATCTGTTTCAGTCTTTTCACCCGGTCTTCAATGATCTGAATCCGTTTTTCCAAAGATTTCATATAACTGTCCAATAATAAAATTATATGGCATGGGAAGACAGCCCATGCAGACGTTTCTGCCGGAGCTGCATAAGAAAGGGTTTGAAATCAAAATACATTCCCCTGATCCGGGCTTCATATTCAAACCGTTCATCCTGATCCTGTGCATATACACATACACCCTCTGTCACCACTTCATACGCCATTTCCAGCGAGGATGCGTTCAGGATTGTCACATCCGTCTGTCTGTCAAACTGCATTCCCGCTCTCATTGCCGCCATATATGCCGGGGTGACTGCCAGAAAAGGATCTTTTTCATACTGCTTTTCATCCGCAAGAAAGGCAATGTCCATATCCGAATCCCTGCGGGCATTTCCCTGTGCAAGAGAACCGAAAAGCCAGATGCACCGGATGCCGGTCAGTTCCCCGGCTATTTTGTGAAAGTATTCTTTGAGTTGATCCTGTATATTCATAAATATTTTTTCCTGTTGCGCGAAATGGAGTTTCTGTCTGAACTGTGATTCATATGATTCGCATGATTACCGTGATTTTCCAGTCATGTTCATCACAGAAATCACCGTTCAGACAATTCCCGCGGATTACTTTGGTGTGGAATCAGACAGTCCGATATACATAACTTCTGTGACGGATGTAGTGTACAACAACCTGATGAAGCGGTATATCCAGTATAGAGTATTCGATAATCCCCGACCCGTATCCGGTAAAAAGGCTCCCGGCCTGCAAGTTTGACTGCCTGACGCGGCAAAGGTTCTGTTTTCAGTTGCTCAATACGGTCAAAAATCCGCTATGTCATTGCTTGGGACAGTCTGCGCAAATCTTTTTCAACAGATGGTTTGATGATGATGCGGTATTCATCCATTCCGCCGTATTCTCCGTTTCATTTCTTCCAAGTCCACCGGTTCTTCATCCCTGCGTGCAGCAATGATGCTTAAATCATGCAGATCTTCGAGCAGTTTGTCATATTCCCGGAGTGTGAGAATCACTCCTGTCTTTTTACCCTGAACATCAACAATGAACTTCGCCTTCGGTATTTGTGTTTTCATAAGATTTCTCCCTTCTTTTTTGTTATCTCAGCAGCGATTATGTTGGATTTCAGGAGTCACAGTATCCGCTGATTGAACGCAGCCGAAATCAGCAGATAATTTGTTAAAACAATCCTGTCCTTCCTGTATCATCGTGTTCAGATATTGTCTGAACAAGGATTTGTCTGATTCATCTGATTTATCTGATTGTCTGGAACTGTGATTTGTCTGATTCATCTGATTCATCTGATTGTCTGGAACTCTGATTTATCTGATTGTCTGGAACTCTGATTTGTCTGATTCATCTGATTTATCTGATTTCAGAAACAGAACAATCAGCGTAATCAGGCAAATCAGACGAATCGCAGTTCAGACAATCCTGCAACTCCCGGTTCAGACTTTCCTTTGTGTTGGGGATTTACAGGAGATAGTCAGTGTTCTTTGCCTTCCTGAAAAGATATATCCATCTGTCCTTTTTCCGTTCCGGAAGCCGGATCATACTGTATTTTACTGCTTATTTCCTTTATTAACAAAGGTATGGATTCATTTACCGTATCCCATGAAATTCTGTCTGAAACACTGTCATAACCATGTACAATCAGATTGCGGAAAGCGATTATCTGACTGACATCTGAAATATTTTCAAGTTCTGAGGGATCAATCTTTTTTATCCGGTTCAATGCTTCCCCGATAATTCCGAATTTGCGTTCAACAGCCGATTTTATCAGATCATTGCTGCTGTATTCCTCAAAACGGATGGCTTTGGTAAACTTCAGAATCTGCTGACAGGCTTTCAGAATATCCATAAAGCAGACCTTGGGATCATGCCTCATAAAAAACCTTTTTTTCCTGATTTATATAACGGGCCAGCAGAGGATTTCTGAGACCGTCTTCCATAAGCAGATCGCATTCCCGCTTAAAGATGTTTTCCAGTCCGTGTTTCATTGCAAAATATCTTCTGAACTGACTGGAACCCTCATGAAAAGAGAGCAGAAAATCTATATCGCTTGATTCACTGAAATCATTGCGCACCGCAGAACCGAAGATATACAGTTTTTTCACTCCAAAAGTTTTGCATAATTCAGATACCTGATCTTTGTATGCGCTTACATCAATCATTTTGAATAAATCCTTTTCTGTCCTGTTTCACTTTTATAACTGCAGGGATTTCAGACAGTCAGCAATCCTTTCTTATCCGAAATCCTTGTAGTTATACCAGATTTCAGAAAGTTAAAAATCCCTGCTTACACATAATCCCTGCAGCACAGTTCAGACAATCACGCGGGAATGAGAAAAAAGACAAATCCTGTCAATCCTTTAATCCTGAGAATCCCGGTTCAGACAACAGCCGTGTAGCCGTGTAGGGTGGGTGTAGCGGAGCGGAACCCGCCTTTTTTCTGACTTAATCCTGTGAATCCCGGTTCAGACAACAGAATTTTCTGCAGCGCGGGAAAAGCAGGGGGATACATCCCCCCTGCACCCTAAGAATCAAATGTTCAAATAATCCAATAATCTATTTGCCAGAACGCACCGGCAACGCACGACAGCCGAGCGGAGTATCCATACGACCCCAGTACCGGAAGCCAGAGCCGAAATGGACACAGGCCCCCGACGAACCAGCCTTTTCCGCAGCCCATACCCAAAAGCAGGTCAAACGGATCAGTCCAGTTATGATATAATTATCTCCATTCGGCCAGCAGTCAAATCCCTTTGTCACTCCGTTTTTTTTACCCACAAGGGAATGCAGTTCATCCTGCGTGGGCATACGCCAGCCCCCGCCTTTGTAATTTTTACAGTAGTCATAAGTCTGCTGCCAGGTCACATTGCTTCCGTTATCTGTAGCAGCCCATGTCAGGTTCAGTTTTCTGTCATAAACGGCTCCGTCTCCGTTGGCAGTAAATCTCTGATCTCTGGATTCATTTTCAGAACGTATGCGTTCTGTTTTCCCCGATGATGAGGGCTGCCCCTTTGCGGGTGACGTGTTCTGTTCATTTTCCGAATGCATACGCTTCATTTCCGCTTCCATCTGCTTCAGTTTTTCTTCCAGTTGGACATGGTTCTTTGCGGCTTCTTTGAGAAGCTGAATATCGGCAGACTGTTCGTTCAGCTTTTTTTCCAGTTCCGCCTGTTTTCTGACAGCTTCAATCCCCGCATTCCAGTTTGTCCGGGCAATCCCCACTCTCTGCCGGTATTCCTCAATCACCGCATCCGGCAGATCCAGAAAAATTCCAAAAGTCAGGTCGTTTTTCAGATCCCAGCCGCATTGGGTGCAAAAAGCCGGAACCGGTTCCGGAAGCTGCATTTCGCATACAGGGCATTTGTTCATGATGTTTTATTCCTTTGACAACCGATTGAAAACATTGGGGAGGAGTGCAAAACCTGTCCGTGTTCCTTTCCTCCCTGAAAAGATATATCCGTCTGTCCTTTTTTCTTTATTATGTTCCCATGCTTCGCTTCCTGTGATGGCGCAGAAACTCGTAAGGGAATAATTTACAGAATTTTCATCAGTTCTGCAAATCTTTTTCCCTGTTTTTCCCGGTTTTTGAAGTGCCGGAGTGAAAATTTTGCAGTTATTTCAGAATACAGTGCAGTTCTTCAGGCTTTTTTGCGGAGCAGATATTATTTCAGCCACGAATAAACACGAATTTTCACGAATTTTCATAATTCGTGTTTATTCGTGCAGATTCGTGGCTGAAAAGTGCATTTCCACAAAAATCCTTGAAGAACCTCAGTGTCTTTGCACTCCCGGAACCGCAAAAAAACTTGCTTTTCCATGATTTTCTGATTATGAACTGATGTTACGCCGAATCGTCATACCGGCGAAAGCCGGAATCCGGAACGACTGACAGTGCCGGATTCCGGTTTTCACCGGAATGACGGGAAATGCAGCAGTCTGCCGGGTTCTGAAGGATCGGCGTAACATCAGTTATGAATAAGGCATGAAAACAGATGCCTTATTCTATGAACTGTTCAAATTTGATCCGCAGTCCCTTTTTGATCTGATCCGTCTGGACGCGGAAGGTCAGTATGTCTTTGAAAGCATTACAGCAAAGACAACGGAGAAGCGGATGGACGGTCTTTTCCGCCGCGCGGACAGGCCCGGGCCGAATCTCTTTGCCGAGGTGCAGGGATATCCGGACAAAAAGATTTACTGGCGGTTTTTCCGGGAAATCAGCACATGGTATGAGCAGAATGAGGATGAGCAGCCCTTCACCGCAGTGGTGCTGTTCACGGACAAATCCTTTGATCCGGGAAAACCCGGTCTGTCCTGTGCAAAACCCAACCGCCTGATCCGCTGTTATCTGCCGAATCTGCTGAAAAAGATTGGAAAAAAATCCTCTGCTCTGACCGTGCTGAAGCCTCTGGTGTTCAAAGATCGTGCAAAACTGCCGGAAGCCGTGCGGCAGTGGGATGCGGAAATCAGGGCAGCGGGACTGCCCCGTGCAAAAACAGAAATCCTTAACGAGCTTCTGGAATATGCTGTGCTGCAGCGTTTTTCAGACCTGACTTTGGAGGAGGTGAAAAAAATGATCCAACTGACACCCCTGGAAGAAACCGTGGCTGTTCAGGAACTGCTGCAGATCACTGTCCTGAAAGGAAGGGAAGAATGGAAAAAGGAGGGAAAACGGGAAGGAAAACGGGAAGGAAAACGGGAGGGTAAGCTGGAGGGAAGAACAGAGACCGCCCTGAACCTGCTGAAAATGGGACTTCTGACGGATGAGCAGATTGCCAAAGCTGCAAATCTGAGTTCTGCCGATGTGAAAAAACTCAGGAAGAAGCTTAGGAAGAAAAAATCCGGCATATAACACGGTGCAGCATTTCTGAACCTCTGATTTACCCTGATTTCACGGATTGCGCTGATTTGCTGTGAAAAAAAACACTGTCCCGAACTGTGATTCATCTGATTATCCTGATTTTTCACTCACAGCAGTCAGATGAATCACAGTTCAGCCGTGTAGGGTGGGTGCAGCGGAGCGGAACCCAACTTTTTTCTGATTTGTCTGATTTCAGACACAGAACAATCAGCGTAATCAGCCGTGTAGCCGTGTAGCGACTGTGTTAAATGTCAAGAGGTTTTTGGACTCCAAACCTCATTTTTTG
>CAZHPS010000286.1:0-9029 GCA_964534335.1 uncultured Desulfobacterales bacterium | reverse complement strand
TTATATGATATTACAATCAATCCTAAAACGGTATATTAAGAAATTGATAATCCCTTAGGAGGGAAAATAAGTAAGTCAGCATAAATTTTCAAGGTATGGCGTTTTTATAAAAACCGGATTTTTCGGAAAAATCCGGTTTTTTGAATGCACGAAAACTTTTGTTTGCCTGCTTATGATTTTAATCTTAAACAATGCACTGGATTCGAAAAAATATACAAAATAAGGAGACAAACCATATCTGTGCAGGATGAATCAGAAAATCTGGGACCTTTGCTGAACCGGCCCCTTGCCATAGGGAAGAAAAACATAAAAAACCGTCTGGTGCTTGCGCCCATGTCCAAACTGGGCAATATTTCATTCCGGGAGATTGTCGCGGGATTTGGCGGATACGGGCTTCTTTTTTCCGAAATGGCAGGTTCCCGGTCTGTTGCCAGCGGAAATAAGATCAACACCGGATTTGTCTGGCGGGAGGAGGAACTGCCTTTTCTGGTCTGCCAGCTTTTCGGAGATGAACCGGATATTATGGCTGAAGCTGCCCGGAGGGTGGAGGCAGCCGGTTTTTTCGGTGTGGACATCAATTTTGGATGTTCTGTGAAAGCCGTGTGCAAAAACAACTGCGGCGCTGCCCTGCTGAAAACTCCTGATCTGGCTGTGCGGATTGTTTCTGCTGTCCGCAAATCTGTAACTATTCCTTTATTTGTGAAATTCCGCACAGGATGGCAGGATGATCCCAAACCTGCTGTGGAATTGGCAAAGCGGTTTGCAGATGCAGGTGCGGACGCTCTGACATTTCATCCCCGTGTTGCACCGGATCGGCGCACCCGTCCGCCCAAATGGGAGTACATCACATTGGTGAAACAGGCCGTGTCTGTTCCGGTATTTGGAAACGGAAATGTGTTTGATGGGGCAGACTGTGCAAAAATGATACGGATGACCGGCTGTGACGGTGTTTCCATCGGCAGACTCGCAATTGCCAAACCCTGGATATTTTCATCATGGACACAGGGATATGTGCCGGAGCCGGACACATATGCTGCTGTTGCTTTTCAACTGCTTGCTTTAATGGAAAAATATTTTGGTCAGGAAACAGCTATGCGCCGGTTTTGCAAATTCGCGCCTTATTACGCTTCCAATTTCCGTTTCGGGCATACCTTTTATTCACTGGTTCACAAAGCAAAAAATCCGGATTCTCTGAGAGAAATCATGGGAAAATTTTTTGCATCCGGGCCGGAAACAGTTTCCCGTCCCAATATCATCATGCTGCGGTAAATCTGAATTTTCCCGGTGATCGTGAATTCCATGCGTCAGAAAGATATACCGATACTTAAAACATTTTTATACTTCTGCCGGGCGGATTTTAACCGCAGAGTAATACCAAATCGCTTTTGAAAATATGCTTATGAAAAAAACAAGGGTTTGTAATAAAAAAGAAAAATCGACTGCATTGTATAAAACCAATAGCGATTTGGTATAACACAGAGTTTCCGCAGAGTGACACAGAGTTTTTCTGTGCGGAATTCAGATATGAATCTGAACCTCTGCAAATGTTTCAAGTAATGGTATATAGTTTTTAAAATAAAGATTGTTGCCTGAAAACTCTAAGGGTTTTTCGGACAAACATTTTCTGAAAGTCTATAGTTTCGCGGCTGTAATATCAATTCGCCATTGATTTTATATAATATTGTCAGTTTTTCCGCAGTTTCGCATGTGCAAAAAACCGCTCTGCCTAATTTTTGATCAGACCGGTGCGGGAGTGAATACTGTATCAGGTCAATGGAGATTCGCTATAACTCTGAACCTGGGGATCATTGGAAATTTTCATCAAGGATTCCGGCAGCAAGGGCCAGTTGTACGGAAGCCACCCTATAGTCGTGAACCGCCCTGAGATGGTTTGTCCGGGCCTGCTGCAATGCGGTTTCAGCATCCAGCAGATCTGTAATGGTGAACAGACCGGAATTGTAACGGTTCTGCACAATGCGCAGAGATTCTTCAGCCTGTCCGGTTGCAGCCTGTGCCACTTTGATCCGCTCCCATGCGCTCTGTGCATTGAAAAATGCCTGCCGCGTCTCGCCGCAGACCTGCTGCTCTGTGGCACGGATCATGGCATTCACCTCTTCGCGGGATGCCTGGGCCTCCCGGATTCCGGATGATATGCGGCCGCCGGAATACAGGTTCACAGAAACCAGAGCTCCGATATTGTAATTGTCTCCAAAATCATCCCCTTTTTCAGAATTGATTTCATAATTTCCTTCCAGACTTACCGAAGGATAATGTGCGGAACGGGCTTTGTTCACTTCTTTTCCTGCAATGTCTTCCTGCAGTTTCAGATGGATGAGATCCGGACGTGCTGACAGTGCTTTGGCAATCCAGACATCGAGGGACTCGCCAAGTCCGCTGCCTTTTTCCAGGGAGCTGCTCAGTTCATACTGCATATTTCCGTCCACACCCATAGCCACATTGAGCATACACCTGGCTATATCGGTCTGGCTTTGGGCATGCAGCCTCTGCTGTTCCAGATCTGCGATATGCACCTGCGCACGAAGCAGATCACTTTTGACCACAAAACCGCCTTTGAAACGGGATTCCACCATACGGAAGTGGGTACGCGCTGTTTCCAGAGTCTGCTTCATTACCTTCAGGTTTTCATCAGAAAGCAGCACGCCCATATAGGCCGTGATTGTCCGGCCAATCACCTGCTGCCTGACCCGGCCGGCAGTAAAATTCACGGCATCATGGTTCAGCCGGGCCTGCTGTCTGCCGTACCAGGTCTGCCCGCTGTCATACACGGGCCAGGATACAGAAACAAATGTGGCGAAATTGTCAATGGCATCCGGATCATTGAGCCGATTGGGATCAAAATCTGCTGCCGTAATCTGCTCCTGATTGAGTTTGGTTCCAAATGCCCACATTGGGTTGTTTGTGTGACTGTATCGCTGACTCAGATAAGCCTGGGGCATGAGCCCAGCGTCAGCCTGTGTGATTTTCTCCTCTGCCGCACGGATTCTTTTCTGCGCTGCCTCCAGATTCGGATTGTGGACAAGAGCGGTTTCCACTGCCTGGGAAATGCTCAGTTTTGGATTTTCGGCAGCCAAAGAACCACAGGGAAAAAGGATGCCCAGTCCCATAACAACCGCAAGCCCGGAGAACAGATTGCAAAACAGGGTTCTTCCAATGGTGTACTGCATTTTTTTCTTCCCCTTTTCCGATTCTGACAAAATATCAGTGAGAGTATAATTACAGATAAATCAAATATTTGTACAGTTAAAATTTTTGTGTCTGAAAAATCAGAGCAACGGGCGTGAGCGAGCGGAAAACCGGTCGATTACTCTCCCGGCTCTGATCATAAATTCCAACTGCGCAACCGAAAATTTTCGTGTATTAAAAAAACCGGATTTTTCCGAAAAATCAGGTTTTTCTGAAAATTTTATGCCATAAAATTTATGGAACCTTACTTATAGTCCCTCAGATAAATTTTGTCCGTCAGCAGACCGGTATTTCAAAACAGACAGTATGAAAAAATTCAAAATCCTCTGTGTCCTCTGTGAAAACCTCTGTGTCCTCTGTGGGAAAGGACAAAATTTTTCTGGACAACTATATAAAAACTAAGTTGGTTAAAACCTGACACCTTCATTTTACCGTGACCACAGGACATCGGGCTTCCATAATCACATAACGGGCAGTGGAGCCGAAAATGATTTTTCCCACACGTGACCGCCGTTTTACACCCACAATAATTTCCTCTATATTGTTTTCATTGGCAAACATGACAATGTCCTCACCGGGTTCCATGCCCCGAATCAGCAGACGGACATCGCAGAAAACTCTGTTTTCCCTGCATAATGTCTCGGCATAAGACAGATCCATCTGGGCTTTTTCGATTTTTTCCATATCCTCGGCTGCACCGCTTCCCAAAGAGCGGATAATGAAAAGTCTGCCGCCAAATGCCTGGGTATGTCTGATTCCCAGACGCAGTGCTTCCTTTCCGGTATGTGATCCGTCGTATCCCACCAGAATATTCATACTGTCCTCCTGATCTTTTTTTTCATTGTACTGCTTCGTATTTCCGGCAGAGGGCCAAATCCTCTGCCAAGCAGTTCAACAGCATACAAGCAACTGTAAAGATTGTAAGCTGATTTTTCATTCACTTTGAATTTGCAGGGTTTCACTGACCGTATTTCCTGAACCGCTGATGTTTGAAATGATGAGTCATCCTCACCGAACCGTCGGGCTGATGTTCATCTGCGGCCTCCCGTATAGTGGTGGAATAGACCGGAATGAGCCCAGTATCAAGAGCGAACCTGACCATCAGGTAGCACGCTCCGAAATCGCCCTGGATCAGGACATAGTCGCCCTTTCGCGCGGTTTCCCCCAGCCATTTTTCCAAAGGATCAAGCCAGTCATGGATTCCCTCGTGCTCCGGGGGCACGTTTCCCCATATCTTACGGATATCCTCAGGCATGAGGACAATTTCTCCCACGCTCAGAGTGGCCCGCGCGTCGGACTCCTGGTCCGGAGTGAAGGTGTGATTGAAGATAAGGAACAGTTTTTGCGGTGTCATTTCGTTAATTCTCTCTTTCCTGTATCTGTATTCTCAGTTTACTGCCGGTTCATTGTTTTGGGAAGTTCTTTTTCGATTTCATCAAACCCCCATGCTCTCATCCCCATACCTTTGATGAGCGTGCGTTTGTCGATTAAACTTTGGGGATAAAAATTGGGAAGATTTCCATTCGGCTGTCTCAGTTTTTCGAGGAGATGATCAATGAAAATGGCGCGGCCGAAAACTCCGCTTTTGCTCATCGCACTGTCCCGCAGGCTTTTCAGTACATCCCCGCCCTCGCCGTAATAGGTTTTGGCTTCAAAAATCTGAAGCGCGCCCCAGGGCATAACCACTGTCAGATCAAATTCATCGTCATTTTTATGATCCTGAATATTTTCCGGCAATTTTGCATGGTTATCTTTATCATTATATTCAAGTCTGAAAGTTTTGACGCCTATATAGACATGAGGAATGAACCGTTCCAGATTTTGTTCGGTCAGAGTCCTGTAAAATTCAAAGGCAGTCAGCTTTTCAAACACACTTCCGGGTTTTTCAGGGAGAAGAACATTCCCCTGCAAAAATTTCTTTGCAGGGTCCTGAAAACAAATGCTGCATTGATCCAGCACCTTCAGAAATTCCCGTTCCTGATCCGGGTTCAGTCGCGATTGCAGAAGAACCAGGGATGATTCTTTCAATTCATCAACGATGGCCGGAATGACTGCGTCTTTTACTTTATTCCAGTAGAATTCATTAAATGCCTTCAATATCGGAGCAATATCCCGTTTTTCCTTTTTCTTGTTGCAATAATCTTCCGCTTTCTTACGGATATTGCCCACAGCATTGTCGTCAAACGCGGGCATTGATGAAATGAGATTGTCAAAGCAGGGTTTATGGTCTTCGAGGATTCGGCGAACAGATTTCAGCATCGGTTGTTTATCCCGCGCGTCTTCAGCGCGGGGCATAAAACAACGCGCTATCGTCTCCTGGAAGAATCGGTTATTTCTGTAATTCTCGGAAAAAAAAGGGGTCCATTCAGGAAAAGTTATGGAATCCAATCTCTCTCCTGTGTTTCCCGATGTAAAACCGTACAGATTCAATATGTCTTCGAGTTCCAGGAAGAAGTACATAGGTGTTTCGTCAAGGAACTGAAAACCGGTATACCGGACAATTTGATAGGGTCTGTTTTCGGTGTATATCATGCAGTCATTGTCTTTCGCGCGTTGCTGATACGCGTGAACCAGCCCCAGTGTCATAGATTTTTTACCGCCGGAAATATTCCAATACACATCTTCATCAGCAGACAGGCGCGGAAGAATTTCCCGAACCATTTTATCCGGAGCCATTTCAATTTCCGGTTTGATCGGAATTACCTCCATCGCTAACTTCCGTCTCTCACAGACGAACCTGAGATTTGATGTCCAATGCTGTTTTTCTGCTTCCTGAGAAGAAATCAGATACATCTTTTCTGCCCTGGTCTGAAGAGCGGGGATAAGATTGACCGCCTGCTGCTTTGTGGAAATACAAACTGTTGTGATCATTTGTTTCCTCGCTTTATGTTAAATTATATCTGAAGAACCGGGCAGTCGATATCAACCGCTAAGGTGATTTCTGAAAATAAATATTCCATTTCAGTTCACAGGCATAAAGCACAGTCTGGAATCTTATGCTTTGGTGGGATATTTTTTTGAGGAAATCGCCTTAAAGTCTGTACAGCAACATAGCATATTTTGCCGATTTAGTAAAGAAACCGATCCCTGCCCAGTGCCGACCTCAACTTTGTCAATTAAATTCTGCCTGGCAAAGGCAAAATCGGGCGATCTTTGAATTCATTATTGTTTTTGCCTTCAATTTCCATATACCGGATTTTATCTTCTGCTTCCAATTTTCTGCCTTTTTCAAAATTGAGCATGGTTTTCAGCTCGTTCAGTCGCTTTGTATCCCATAAACTGGCTGCCTTATCATCTATCTGCGTAAAAACATATTTCTCAAAAGCGTTCTTGAATTCAGAAAGATTATCCTTTTTTTCAGGTTCCTTTTCCCATTCAAAGAACAAATCCTCATACCGCCTGTTGCGATCAGACAAATGCAGTTCCGGTGTGATTTTTACCGATCCCAGACCAATGGGTTTTCCCATGCCCAGTTTGTGCACACATCCCTGCGGCAAATCCAGAGCAAACAAAAGCGCGCCGAGTTCCACTTTGCTGAGGTTTTCAAACCGGATTCGTCCGGCAAATTTTGTTTTGGATTTTACCGGTGTTATTCTGGTTGCGAGATTTTTGTTGTCCCGCTTTTTCTGGTCTCTTTCAATCCAGTCATTGCCAGCTTTATGCCAGTACAACTTGTTCCCACGGATCGCTGAGTTATCATTGTAATGCCGTCTGGCTTTGAGATTATCCTCTGGCTGAACCAGATAATGCTGAAATGTGGTTGGTTTTGGCGTTTGCAGCAGTTTGGGGGTGTCTTCATTCATCAAAACATTCTGCTGACCGTCTTTGAGTAAAGCATCTTCAAAAAACACCCGTCCGGCAAAGGTTTCCGCATTGCCAAAAATGGCGGCAGGAATATCATGCTTTGCCGTATGTTTCAGAATAATGGTGCGGTATTCTTTTTGACTGCCGACTATCTCATCTATCTTTTTGGAGAATTCTTTTTCATCAGTAAACTTCAGTTTCTCCAGATTCCTGATAACATTGGCAGCATATTGAACTCGTTTCAATCGTTTATCTCCATCTGTCTCTTCACCTATAATTGCATTCTCAATTCGCTTTAACCTGTCCGGATTGATTTCATATGACATGCTTCTGAGATCAATGGGGATATGCTCACCGATACTCTTTTTATAAGCCAGACGGAACATGCCGGTGTGTCCGAAGGAAACTCGTTCTTTTCCGCTGTTGTCTGACCAGCGGACATAAAAACAGGGAACTTCTTTCATTTTACCTGCTTTTTCAAGCATATTTGGGGCATCCGAAGAACGGTTGCTGTCATTTTTATAGTTCCGAATATCAATATCCGGAATTTGGAAACTTTCAGACGATGCTGCCGGAAAAATTAGCCATTCTTTCTTTTTTCCCTGCATATGGCCGGATACCACAACCCAGCCATCATCCACTTTGTAAAAATTAAAGGGATTGTATGACTGACCTGTCTTTTCAACTTTCTTTCTTGCTTCCTCTTTGGGAATCTGTTTAAAACCTGAAGCAGGACGGATAAAATAATCAAAACCGACTTTGAAGAGAAATCCGGCATTCATTTTATGAATACTTTTTTTCTGTTGTTTGTTATAAGGACTCATATGAGCCTGGTATTCAAAACGCAGATTGCTCTTATCCGCCAATCCCCTGAAATACAGTCCTTTGTCATCAAATGCCCCAAACCGCCCATAACCTGCAATTTCCACAAGAGTGCGGATCATTCCTCTTACAGAACTGCCCGGTATTTTGGGTTTTCCGCCGGGAGAGAAAAAATGGGGATTGATAAAGGGATTTTCCTTTGTTGCTGCTTCCTGCTGTTTCATTTCAGTTTGATTCAAAGCATCACGGATATACAGCGGTGTTTTGGTTTCCATTTCCAGATCAATCCATCCTGTAAGACGTTTCAAATCATATTCATCAAAATCCGGAATGGGTTCGGCCTCTGCCATTTTTTCATTCAATGGAATGAAATTATAAGGGGCTTTGGCTTTATCTTTAATTTCCAAAATATGGTTCATTTCCAGTTTTCCGCCGGACAATTTTACCACCGGTTTGGGACTTCCGGGATTTTTATTATATGCCTGCGGTTTGCTTGGATTAAATTTATTTGGCGAATTTTTTTGCGGAACCGGCTTTTGGGCAGAAAGGGAAGGATTGCCTTTTTCATATATGACATTGCCTTCACAGATCACTTTTACAATCTGCCCTTTATCCCTCTCAAATTCCACATCTTTTCCGTTCAATGCGGTATCTGTTATGTTGGCATCCTGAATGGTCTGTTTTGCCTGTCCTTTTTTGCCTTCAAAAAGGAGTTCAACAATAATCTTGCCTTTTCCGGATTTTGTGACGCTGAGTTTTCCGCTTTCCATAATCTTCACCTCCTTTTTAAGACAAAGCATTTTTGCCGTCAGTGAATGCCACAAAGCGGCAGTCCGTATACGTGGCCTGCCCTGCGGGATTGTATTCAACATAATTGTGCGTTTTGATGAAAACACGGTTTTTATTTTCATCAACCACAATATTTTCAAACGGTAAAACAAGCCGGGTTCCACGCAGTTCCCCTATCGCTGTAAAACCTTTGGTTTTTCCTTTTATATCCGTGCCGACCAAAACCTGATGTGCAACCACAATATCCGTACCGCTTCCCTGAACATCATCTTTCCGCACCCGTGCCTTGAAACCCTGCTGTGTCCGCCATGCAAGAAATTCTTTTTCTGCATGGAACACACGGATTTTCTGGATATATTTCTCATCAATTTCCTGATTGTCAGAAAAGATGAAATTGCCGCTCTCCCACC
>CAZHPS010000285.1:0-9044 GCA_964534335.1 uncultured Desulfobacterales bacterium | reverse complement strand
TGAGCAGGTGTCTGTATTTTTCCGAAAGCAGGGTGGGACCGCCCCAGGCAGCATCAGCATGAAAATGAATCCTGTTCTGCGCGCATATTTCCGCAATCTCAGGCAGAGGATCCACAGTGCCGGTTTCTGTTGCGCCTGCAATGCCTACAACAGCAAGGATTTTTGTTTTCCGGATGTCCTGTGAAATGTCACGGATCATATTCCTAAGTTTTGCCAAATCCATGCGGCTGTGCTGATCCACATCCACAGCAATGACATTTGCGCTGCCTATTCCCAATATCCCGCCAGCCTTGCGCAGAGAATAATGTCCAAGCCTGGAGGCCAGAATCACGCACCGATCATAACCGTAAGCAGCCAGTGCCGCAGCCATGCCTTCGCTCTCTATGCCCTCAAATCCGCGTTTGGGACAGAAAAAGGCATTCCGGGCCACCCAAAGGGCAGTCAGATTGGCCAGGGTTCCGTCATCCACAAAACTGCCCAGAGTGCTTTCCGGAGCCTGAATATGTTTTTCATAAAAATCATCAGTGTTTGCGTATATGGCACGGTGAATTTTCGCGAGCACCTGACGCTCCAGTATGGAGACCACTTTGGAGGTTTCCAGTTTGACCGGATTCTGATGCAGCGCAGACACGATGGTCTGCAGATGCACCATGAAAAAAGGGATCGCGGAGGTCATATGTCCGATAAAATAGGGAGAAGCCACATTGACTGCATGGGGGGCAATTTCCTCAATAATCCCTTTGATCACATCTGCAAGTTTTTTCTGGGGATTGAGACTGATCCGGCTGTCCTTGAACCTTTCCGACAGATCTTCAAGACTGGCCTCACGGGTGATCCCCACATGTTTTCTCAGAAAATCGTGAAGCCCGAAAAGAATCTGCTCCATGTATTTGACAAGAGCCGTCCGGGAGGCCTCATCCTCAGGCCGGATGAATATCCGCTGCAGGGTTTCCCAGTTGGCAACCAGTTCTTTTTTTTCCATCATGGCATTGTCTGTATTGATCATTGCTGTGTTTCCGCATCCGGATCAGCACGTCCGGAATAAGTAAGTCAGCATAAATTTTCGGGTATAAACTCTTCCTGAAAATCCGGTTTTTCCGAAAAACCGGATTTTTCTGATACTTTTCTGATACACGGAAACTTTTGCCTGCCTGCTTATTCACAGGGAATATTGTTAAAAACAGGCATATGCTTATATTAGCAAAAATTTTTCCGCAGATCGTCCTTTAAAAAAACAGTTTCAGATGATATATGAAATTCTGAAAATATACAAGTCATGTTTTTTGGCAATCACATATTCCGGGCCATGAAAAAACAGCGGGACAAAAAATAATGAAGATATTCTGAACAATGATATTGAAAAGTTACCGGGATGCAACTATAATATTCAGGAATATGTATACTGATCCTGTTTTGGTTTTTTCCGGCATGATTTTTGCCTGACGGTCTGAAAGTGAAAAAACAGCCGTTTCCTGCCTGAAAAACCCTGCGGAACAGACTCAAAAGGCATGTTTCTGCTTATAAGTAATACCAAACCGCTTTCAGAGATTGAGGAATGCCTGTGTTTTTTCAGCCACGAAATACACGAAAATACACGAATAAAAAAATTGTCTGAAAGCGGAGCCGTATAAGGTTCCATAAATTTTCGGGCATAAAGTTTTCAGGACTGTGGTTTATCCGGCAGGCACAGGCTGGAAGCTTATGCTACTTTTATACACGAAAATTTTCGTTGACCTGCTTATGCGGTTTTTTTACCGCAAAAAACCAAAACCGGATCAGTATACAAAAAAACAGGTGTATAAAACTGCAAACCGGCTTCGGGTGCTGGTATTTGCCGGAGACAGGACGTCCGGGTTGATCATTCAGGAGCACAGCAATACAAAACCGGGTTCAGATGCCAAAAACAGAAAGTAAAATATCGCAAGGAGCCGGAAACGGAAACAGATATGAAACAGAAAGAAGAAGAGAGACGGCGGTTTCAGCGGCTTTTTTTCTCGGTGGAAGAGAGCATTTCAGGACTTTTCAGACTGCCTGAACCCTATAATCAGCAGGCTATGGGCAATATCATGGATATGAATCAGGAGGGAATCGGAATCACCTTCCCCAAAGACGAATGCCCCCAGCTTGTCACCGGGGATTGCCTTGTCCTGATAAAGATCCTGGATGCACGTTTTTCATTTATGGAAAATATGGGAATGAAAATCATGTGGGTTCTGAACCACCGTTCTCTGGATCATATAGCCATGGGATGTGAATTCACAAGAAATTCCCCGGATCTGAAAACGCGGATCAGAGAAATTCTCAGCAAATGGCCGCATATAAATCAGGGCTGAGGCAGAATCTCCCATTTTTCCGGCAGAATCAGTCCCTGCATAACAGACAGGAAATGGCAGGAGGGGGTAAGCGTAACATGCTGTCAGGAGTGCTTTGGCACTTCCGAATCTGCCTCCTGTATATTATACTGTCTCTGGCACTCCTCTGCCTCTTATGGAAACAGAGCATTGAGGGCGAATCAGCCCGGCCGGAGTTATGAGGCAGACAACCATTTTTCAGGAAAGGCTGTTTTATCATGCTAAGCGAAAAGGAAAAACTGGAAACACTGACCCGCCTGGGGATAGATCTGAACCAGGTTCAGGATCTGGATCTGCTGATGGAGCGGATTCTTACGGAAGCCAGGCGTTTTGTCAATGCGGACGCTGGATCAATATATATCCGCGACAAGGAGCGGCTTCATTTTTCCTATACACAGAACGACACCCTGCAGCAGCGTCTCTGCCCCGGAGAAAAACTCATCTACTCCACCTTTTCCATTCCTGTTGATGAAAAGAGTATCGCGGGATATGCCGCAACAACCGGCACCATTCTCAATCTGCCGGATGTTTACCGCATTGATCCGACCCGGCCCTATGGTTTCAGTGACAGATTTGACAGAGCCAGTCATTACCGTACCGGTTCCATGCTGACCATCCCCCTGAAAAACAGCAAAAATGATATTCTGGGAATTCTGCAGATACTCAACGCGCAGGATCAGTCCGGAAACATAGTACCTTTTTCCCAGGATGATGAAAAAATCATGATGCTTTTTGCCAGCATTGCCTCTGTTGCACTGGAACGCGCACAGATGACCCGCGCCATGATTCTGCGCACCATCCGCATGGCAGAAATGCGGGATCCAAAGGAAACCGGCGCGCATGTAAACCGGGTGGGCGGTTATGCGGTGGAACTGTATGAAAAATGGGCCTACCGGCACGGTTATTCCCGGCAGGAGGTGGACAGCAACCGGGATGTGCTGCGCATGGCAGCCATGCTCCATGATGTGGGCAAGGTGGGCATATCTGACACTATTTTAAAGAAACCCGCGCGTTTCACTCCGGAAGAATATGAAGTCATGAAACAGCATACTGTGCTTGGTTCCAGGCTGTTTGAGGGATCGCGATCAGACTTTGACGATGCAGCCGCGGATGTGGCCTTAAACCATCATGAAAGATGGGATGGAAACGGGTATCCGGGGTTTGTGGATCCAATCACAGGAATAGCTCTGCCGGAATATGTCGGATTGGATGGAAGAGCAAGGGGAAAAAAAGGGGATGAGATTCCGATTTTCGGAAGAATCGTTGCGCTTGCTGATGTGTTTGACGCTCTTTCCTCTGTCCGGTGTTACAAAGAGGCATGGGATGAGTCCAGAGTGCTGGATACCATACAGAAAGATGCAGGAAGCCATTTTGATCCGGAGCTGGTGGAGATATTCTTCTCCAGTCTTGAGATCATACGATCCGTGCAGCAGAGATATAGGGACATGCCCTGATCAGTACTGCAGTTTCAGCCAGGCACTGTAGCGATCATTGAGCCATTCCTCCAGTCCCTCTATGCCTGCCATGCTTCCCTGTTTGCCGCGCATAACAGCAAGCAGGCGATCCATTTCAGCATACTGATCATAATCTGACATGATATTGAACAGATAAAGCTCAGGTGCAATATCCCCGGGTTCGGAAAAAGTGCAGAGACTGTCATAGACCTGTTTTGCTTCCGCAACAGCATCCTTTTCATCTGCATCCAGAGTATCAGATCGGAATTCCGTATGTTTTGGATTCTTTTCCGCAGTCCCCCGGCTTTGTTCATAACCGGAGCGGTGAATTCGCGCTGGATCCACCAAAGGGGAAATCCTGCGGATTTCTCTGGCTGCCGCAGCCGGAAGCTGGTTTACCTGCGGATGTTTTCCCTGCACAGCATTTCCGCCTGTATCCTCCAGCCTGAAATGAGCGGGGCCGTCCCATGTTTCCCCGCGGCCGCTGGAAAAGAAAATCAGCCTGATACGGGCATCAGGTCCCAGCCGGAACTGGTCATTTTTCCGGATTTTCATAAAATTCACGGCATCCGCATGCGGCTGTCCGGCTGTGTCATTCCAGTATGTCACCCTGCCTTTCACAAGTGTCACCATTCCGACATCAGGAACAGGCTCTGCCCATGCAGGGCTCAGCGGCATGAAAAAAAACAGGAAAACCGCCAGATATCCCATGCACATTCTGTACATTTCTGCATATCCGGTATTACACATTTTCATCCTCCTTTTCCAAAGTTTTCCCGCCATTATTCACATCCGGCTCTTGCATGTCAAGAATTTCCGTCACATTGATCTCTCCGAGTCTGCCTTTGACCTTAACACAGTGACAGTCACCGCTCTTCACTCCTATCCCGGCCTGCCGGAGGGTTTCCGCGCTTGCCACAATGGTCCAGCCCAGTTCCTTGCTCAGACTTTCCAGCCGGGAAGCGATATTTACCGTATCTCCGATGGCTGTATATCCCATGCGCCTGGCCGAACCGATATTGCCGATGACAGCCTCGCCTGAATGAATGCCGATACCGATACGGAAACACGGCAGGGATTTGTCCGGAAAACGGGTATGCATCCATTCCTGAAACTCCTTTGCAATTCCGACCATTTCCACAGCAGCCCGGACAGCCTGCCATGCATGACCGGGCTGATACACGGGTGCGCCGAATATCGCCATTACCGCATCTCCGATAAATTTGTCAATCATGCCGCCATTGGCAAGAATCGGTTCGCACACACGGGTATAATAATTGTTGAGCATCTCCACCACCTCACGGGGACTGAGCTGTTCTGAAATGGTCGTAAAGTTGCGGATATCGGAAAAAAGAACCGTGACATTGAGAATTTCCCCACCCAGATCCGGAAGTTTGCCGCTGTCCACAATCCGGTTTACCACTGTATCCGAAACATATGGGCCGATAACCTGCTGCAGATGGGAACGCATTTTTTCCTCCCGTGTCAGGCGAAGTCCCATAGCCCCGATATAACTCAGAAGCAGCGCAATATTGATACCGGCAGTGGGCACTATCAGATTTTCCATAAAAAAAAGCCATGATACTCCCCCGCATACCAGATTCAGAAGCAGCGCATATATCAGTCCACGCACCGGATTTTCCCGGAAAAAAATCACGGTTCCAGTCCCGACCGCAAGTACAAGCCACAGAAAATTCATCCACTCCGGCAGCGCACGCGGAAAACGGCCGGTGCGTATGGTTTCAATAATATTGGCATGAATTTCCGGCCCGCTCATAAGATGCGCGCCGCACCAGAAAAATTTCCGGGCATAGGGTGTAAGATGAATGTCATGGGACCCGGAATTTTCCTGCGCGATAATGACAGCCTTTCCCCGAAGTTTCTGTATTTCCAGGTCTGAACCTGCTTCAGGTTTGAGAAGTTCTTCCAAAGATATTCTGGGAAAAGTACCGGGCGGACCGGCAAAACCGATGATACGGGGCAGGGCATCATCAAAACTGACATCCGTGTTTTCCAAAAGGTTTTCTGCAGAGCGCTTTGCCAGAAGCGGAGCAAAGGTAAAACCCGGCAACTGTTCATCTTTGAGAATCCTGGGAATAAAAAAACGCACCACCTCATCCACATCTGTGTAAAGATTGGACAGTCCGATATCCTGATAAACTCCGGGCAGGGAAAAAAGATAGTCAGTTACCGGCAGAAGAAGTTCTGTTTTGTTTTCCCGGTTTCTGACAACCGTGCCGATGAGGATGACTCTGCCTGCGCCAAGCTGCTCCCGCAGCGGAATGTCAAAGGTGCGGCTTAAGGTGGTTTCGGCTGTCTGAATCCGTCTGAGCCATGATTCAGCGCTAACGGAAAACAGAAAATCAATTCCTATGGCACTGACACCTGCCTCACGAAGCACTTTGATGGCTTTTGCAAAATGGGGACCCCAAAAGACAAGGGGTTCATCCGGATGGGACAGCAGGGCTCTGTCATCTACAGCAACAATTACCGCATGACTTGGAGAAAAGCGTTTTCCCGCTAGCTGATGCCAGAGGTCATAATACATGTTTTCCAGCGGCTTCAAAAGATTATTCCGATCCGCTGCTATGGTTATGATACAGGCCATGCTGACAATCAGCAGAATCAGACCGTATTTTTTTCTTTGCCGATGGGGATTCATCCAAATCTGTCCTGTAAAGAGTTTATGGGTCATGCCGCATCATTTCTCACTTAGGTGATTTCCTCAAAAGAATATCCCACCAAAGCAGCATAAGCTTCCAACTTTTGCCTGTGAACTGAACCGGGATATTTATTTTCATAAATCACCTCAGTTCTGTGTTATGAGATTCAGATGAAAGAACCTGCCAATGTCAGCCTTTTTTTCAGACGCCGGTTCAGCCGACAGCCCCGGTATCAATTTCCCAGTCCCATGTTCCGGGTTTCAGTACATCTCATATTTTGCCAGTCTGCCATCGAGCCCGCCGTTGCGCAGTTCCTTTTTCCATGAAGGTTTGAGCCCAATCCTTTTCATCAAATCCCGGTCTCCGAAATACACATAAGCAGAAGAACCTTTGCACCGCTGTTTGAGAAAATCCCCGAATTCCTTCATAAGAATATCGGATTTTTCCCGGTTTCCCATGCGGATTCCATATGGCGGATTGCATACAATCACAGAATTTTCCAGATTTGGAATATCCTGAAATGCTCCGGCTATAAACCGGATTCGTTCCCCGGATGGCAAATTCCGGATGTTTTTTTCTGCTGCGGAAACTGCATGGGGAGAAATATCGCTGCCGGAAATCAGGCCGTCCGGGAGTGTCTGTATTTCCTGATCCGCAGTTTTTTTTACAGAATGCCATATATCCGGGTCAAAATCCGGAAGAAATTCAAATCCGAATCTGGGACGGAGATAGCCCGGCGGAATCCGGCAGTACTGCATCATTGCTTCGATTAACAGCGTGCCTGCCCCGCACATGGGATCAGCCAGTGGCATGGAACCGTCCCATCCGGACATGCGGATAATGACTGCTGCCACTGTCTCCTGCATGGGAGCCTCCAGACCTTCTTTGCGGTATCCTCTGCGGTGCAGAGAACCTCCGGATGTGTCCAGACTGATGGTGGCCTTGTTTTTGTGAATATACAGATCAATCCTGACATCCGGGTTTTCCGTGTCCACATTGGGTCTTTCACCATGCCGCTTCCGGAACTGATCCGCAACCGCATCTTTCACGCGCAGCGCAGCATACTGGGAATGGGTAATCTGACTGTGTGACACATTGGCAAAAACAGCAAATGTGTTGTCAACATCGAAAATATCAGGCCAGGAGATGGACTGTGCCTTTCGGTAAAGAATGTCCGGGTCAGGGCAGTCAAACACAGCAAGCGGGGCCAGAACACGGCTGAGAAAGCGGGATTGATAATTGATACGGTACAGGCATTCCCTGTCTCCGTAAAAATAAATGCCCCGGAATGCGGATCGGACATCCGAGGCTCCCAATTCCCTCAGTTCTTCCGCACCCAAATCCTCTGTCCCTGTGGCGGCCTGTGCAAAATACTGTCCGTTTTTCTGATAAATAAGCATAAAATTCCTTTGCTGAAAAATAAGTGGTTCAAAAATTTTTTATAGCCAAATTTTCAGTTTGGCACTCCCCGCCCTTTAAGTCAATGGTATTTCCCATTGTCTGAACACGATGTAAAGAATTCACAGGACAGACAGGATAAAAAAACCATGTCCGGCTTTGGAATTGCCGGAAAATTATGAATCATGATCCGATAAATACTTCACGGTTTCCCTGATAACATCAGTAACCAAAGGTTTTATCGTTGGCAAAACATCCTGATGCGGGTATGTTTTTATATCAGGAAAATGATCTGTTTTCTGATGAATATAATGCTGGTAATCATTTGACCATTCAATAAATTCTTCCGAATCTTCCATCTGGCCGCTTCGATACATGTGAAAAAAAGTTTCAGAATTCATGCGATATTTTTTTTCATAAAGAGTGAGATGTTTTGTCACAGCAATTAAGGCATCCACCGGGGAATCGTATGTTAATCTTGTTATTTTCATAAAATTTCCTTTTGAGAATTGTCATTTTAAGAAGCTGTTTTAAAAATATAGTTCTTTTAACAACTTCTGTCCTCTGCAAAACCCGGTGGAGGAGTGCAGAAATTAAGCGGAGCGGTTTTTTGCAAAGAGGACAAAAATTGAGGAAAATACTGTAATCGGGGGTGAAAAAATTTTGGGATTTCACCCGTTGTCATGCCTGATTTTGCCATATTCAAACCGACAATCTCTCTTTTCCTGCCCTGAATTCTTCCTGAAAAAGAAAGTGGCGGATATTTTTAAAACAGTTTCTGGACATCATTGTATTATATTGTGCAGGCAATTGTCAACTGCTGAACAAAAAATACACAGAAAAGGAATGCAGAATGAAATCTCTTATATCATTAAACATTGTAAATATATTCGTCATGCAGTTTTAAAAATGCAGGATATGAACGGCGTTTATTTATGGCTGAAATGACACTGAAATATTGTGAAGGCAATGCACGGAAGGCGGAAACAGTGTTCGGATGGAATCGGAATTCGATAGTGGGTCAAATCCGTTGATTTTTGTTCTGATACCAAATCGCTTTCAAAGTTCGGGGAATGTCTCCTTTTTTTTAACCACGAAAAACACGAAAAGCACGAAAAGCACGAAAAAACAGCATTTGGTATGCTCATGTTTTGAAAGCGGATTTGTATAATATGAGT
>CAZHPS010000284.1:0-9049 GCA_964534335.1 uncultured Desulfobacterales bacterium | reverse complement strand
TTATTTATACATTTAATTTCAGAAGGTTATATTATTAGTTGAGAAACTTTAGTTCTGTAAATAATCCGAAACCGTTTCACTCTTAATGAAAGATACTCTGAAAGTTCCCGTTCAAGAAATTTTCCCATGAAAGGATTTTCTTTCAGTGCCTCTGTTTTTGATTTGATAAGCGTTTTCAGGTCAGGATGAAGTGATCTGATTTGTTCACGCGCGGTTTCCGAATAAAAAAGTTTCCACTCCATTATTCCTGCCAAACCTCCTAATGACTGAATACCCTGCCTTTTCTGAAATCCTGCCGGGAAGATTCCAATGAGCGTGTGATTTGTTTATCTCCCAGAATTTCTATGGTTTCCAAAAGTGCATCATAGCGTTCCGGTGTTATCAGAATGCCGACTGCCTTTCCTTTCCGGGTTATGGTAAATGCACAATCATCATCTTCAATCGTTTTCAGTATGTCAGGAAGGTTTCTCATCACTTTGCTTACAGGCATTATGTTCATATGATTCTTCTCCTTTGCAGGTTCAGACAGGCTCCGGTAAAATTGCAGGCTGCCGGATTTTTCGGACAAACATTTTTATACCATTACTCAGAAGAGTTGCCACGAATTGCACGAATGACACGAATTATGGTTTGTGCATTCGTGCAGATTCGTGTTATTCGTGGCTGTTTAAACTTAAAACATTTCCTCCACATCATCGGCAATATGCATATTTTCTTTCCAAATATCAAGTTTTATCTGCATGTTCAGCCAGCTTTCAGGACTTGTTTTGGTGGCTTTTGCAATCCGGACAGCCAAATTCGGACGCAAAGGAATTTTGCCGTTCAGCAATGCAGAAAGTTTACCGGTGCTGACCTTCAGCCTCCTTGCCGCTTCCCTGACTGTCAAACCCAAAGGCTTGATAACATCTTCCCGTAACACTTCTCCCGGATGAATCGGTTTTCTCAGCATAAGCATTGCAATGATCCTTAAGAATCAATGAAATTTTGACAGTGGGTCAAACCGGCTGATAATGCCATCCCTTCCGGGATTCTGATTTGTTTTTTCAGATTTTTTTCTATAATAATATCAATCCTTACGGTTTTTCCAGTCCGTGTGTCAGACCCGAATCAACGGATTTGAATCACTACCGAAATTTTTTAATTCTTCCGCATCATAAATTCGCCGAGGAGTGCCAAACTGAAAATTTGGCAGGTTCCCAAACTTTCAGTTTGGATTCTTCATTTAGGTTTATGGATTCAGAGAAATCGGATAACTCGCCCTGAAAACCGTTCCATTTTCCTTTGATGTTGTGAAAGACACTCTGCCTTTGAGATAGCGTTCACTTAACAGGCGTATCGTATAGGTTCCCAATCCTCTGCCTTTTGCACGGGTGGAAAAGGAACGCTGAAACACCTGCAGTCTGGCTTCTTCTGGCATTTCTCCGGGATTGTGAACCCAAAATGTTACAGTTTCAGCATCTGATTCGCATCCCAAAGTCACTTTTTCTCCGGGCTTTACAGATTCCAAAGCATTGTCTATCATATTTTCCAGCACCCGGCGCAGCATTTCCCGGTCACTGACAAAATTCACAGAGACAATGTTTTCATCCACAGCAATCTGTTCCACTGCCTGTCTTTGCTTTCTGTAAAAATCTGCCATTTTCCTAAGAAAATCTGCGGAATTCATCACAGCGGGAGCCACAATCAGATCATCATCCTCAGCTATGCCCAGTAGTTTCTGCCGGTTGATTTCCTTTACCAAATTTTGTGCTGTGTGCAGAATCAGGTTTTCATATTCCTGCCTTTTTTCCGGATAACCGCTTTGCAGCAGTTCTGCAACTCCGGCCAGATTCCATGCCATTTTCAGAATATCCTGAAAAAAGACCTGTTCAAGTGCCTGCCGCCGTTTTTCATGCTTAATATCCGTAATGACAAAAATGGTAAAAGACTGATCCCGGATAGTCAGCAGCGGCACTGCCCGAACCCGAAGATCCAGAGAATCCGGGCTGATTTTTCTGCGAATGCGGCATTCCTGCACATCGGTTTCACAGGTAATGCTCCTGTTGAAAATAGCCCGTGCCGCGCCGCAGGCACGGCAGAAATCCGTAGTCCCGCATCCGCCGGAGGTTTCCAATCCGTGAATGCAGTCCATACATTCTCCGGGACGCAATCCGATGACCTTTGCCTCATTCACCTGAAACCGGTCATAGAGATGCTGATTTGCCAGAACAATCTGCCGGGTATCATTGAGAATCAGAACAATATCTGAAACTGAATCAATGAGTTGACGGAAAAAAGGAATTTCGGAAAAATATTGTGCCTGTTTCCGCACTTCTTCCACAGAAAGCCGTGCTTCAGGCAGACTTTTTTCCATAAGAGTTTCCGATGGGATATGTATGGGTTTCATTACCGGGGCTGTATCCTTTCTCCCGAAAATTTTCCGGGAAGAATGTCCTGCAATATGCTATAGATTTATCCAAAATATGAATTTCGTTACCTCAGATTTTCCAAATCTGCCAAATCCTGATGACGCCCCGCAATTTTTTTGCTTTTTCTCAGATTTGGCAGGTCAATAAAATTTACTTTCACACCGCTTATGACGACTTCTTTTCTGGAATTGTAACATTCTTTAAAATCAATAGCTTCCAAAGAAGTAAGCAGGTCTATGCGGTTAGGCGGATAACCAAGCTGAATTATCTGATCCGGAACAAGAAAATCTTCGATATGCAAGCCAAGAGAGCCAAACCCAAACTGCTCAAGCGTTTTTACAATCAGTACTGCATTTTCTGCTGTCAGTTCGATCCATATGTCAATATCTTTTGTATAACGGGGATGTCCATGAAACGCGACTGCATAACCTCCGATAACAAGATAACGGACATTATTATCGTTTAACAATTGTATAAACTCTCTGAAGTCCCGGTTCAGTGTCATTTTCCCAGCCATGATATTCCTTCCTGATTTCTTCCAATGCGGCCAGCCGCTCCTCATAGCTTTTTGTTTGCCAGTAAGCAAAGTCAGTTGGCTGATTTTTTATTCCCATTTTCCTGCAAACTTTTGCAATCCTGCGAATATGCTCCATATCCTGTTTCCCCACAAATCTGAAATTTCAGGTCAGACTGGCGTATTTCTGCTTTGCTCAATAACCGGACATAATCCGGCATAAATAAGGTTCCATAAATTTTCTGGCATAAAATTTTCAGAAAAACCGGATTTTTTGGAAAAATCCGATTTTTTGAATACACGGAAATTTTTGTTTGCCCGCTTATATAAGATTTTTCAGGAAACCCGGTTTTTCCGGGAAATCTGAATTTTTTGATATGCTAAAATTTTCCTTGACTTACTTATCTGTATTTCCTGAGATACGTATGAAATGATACACTGGCACAGTTTTACAGACAAAACAGACGGAATCTGAAATCTGTCTTTATCTTTCATGTGTTTTGTTTCCCTTTGACAAAGATGCCTGATTTGGACTATAGCATATCCTGTTTTCTGTATGCAAGCAGGAAGTAAAGGTTTTCAGGCAGTGGGTCAAATCAGTTGATGATCCCCAAAAAAATTATCCCCGGACTTGAGGAAGAGGGGATGTGAAATTTTCTGATATTGCTGATTTTTTTTCCAATCCCTGTCTCTCCAGCCGGGAATGATTTCAGAATCAGCCGGTTTTCAGAACAGGCAGTGCAAAGTTTACAGCATTCATTTTCACGCGCGGGAGCATTAAGGTCAAAAAAACATTAACAGACTGTTTTTTTTTGATTCAGACTATGTACAAAAACTGTTTCATTATGATAAAGATGATATACATGCTTCCGGCAGGACTGAAACTCTGGATGCTGATCACTTTAATTCTGCGGCATGAACAGATGACAGAAGGGAAAAAATAAATTATGCTTACATTTCTTCACGCGGCTGACATCCATCTGGACAGTCCTCTGCGGAATCTGGATCGCTATGAAGGTGCACCTGCTGATGCTGTGCGCGGGGCCGGACGCCGGGCTTTGGAAAATCTGGTGGATCTCGCAGTTGCCCGGTCTGCGGATTTTGTTCTGATTTCCGGGGATTTGTATGACGGGGAATGGAAAGACTACAATACCGGTCTGCATTTTGTCTCCCGCATGTCCCGGCTCCGGGATGCGGATATTCCGGTTTTTATCATCTCCGGCAATCATGACGCGGCCAGCCGCATGACCCGTTTGCTGCGGCTGCCTGACAATGTGCATATGCTTTCCACCGGCAGCCCGGAAAGCATTTGTGTGGAAAAAAGCAATGCCATCATTCACGGCCAGGGATTTGGATCGCCCGGTGTGAAAAAAAACATGGTCACTGCCTATCCTGATGCCCGGCCCGGATATTTCAATATCGGAATGGTGCACACCTGTGCGACCGGCCGGGAAGGGCATGAATCCTATGCACCCTGCACGGTTTCGGATATGACAGACAAAGGATATGATTACTGGGCTCTGGGACATGTGCATAAAAGAGAAATTCTTTCCGAAGAACCGTATATTGTGTTTCCCGGCAATATTCAGGGACGCCATATCCGGGAAAGCGGCCCCAAAGGCTGCATGCTGGTGGAAGTTGACGGAGACGGCAGGGCAAAACCGGAATTTCATCCTTTGGACGTGCTGCGATGGGAACTGCTGCGGCCTGATATTTCAAATGCAGAGGACGGATATGCTGCTGTGGATCGGATCTGTGAACATATGCAGAGTGTTCTGGACACCAATGAAGGCATTCCGCTGGCCCTGCGCGTGGAACTCAGCGGAGCCACACCGGCCCATGAGATAATAAGCGGCAGCCAGGAACACTGGATGCAGCAGATTCGCGGGGCAGTGCTGGACAAAGCCGGAGATCAGGTCTGGCTGGAAAAAATCATTTTCCGCACCCGTCCCTGTGAAGACGATCCTCTGCCCCTTTCACCGGACGGACCTGTGGGGGAACTTTTGCATGTTTTTGATGAAATTCCCTCAGATCCGGAAATGATGAAAACCTTGAACACGGCATTGGATGATCTGGCCCGGAAACTGCCGCGGGAACTCAAAGATATGTCCGAATCCCTGCGTTTCGGGGATGAAAAATGGCTGGGAGAAATTCTCGGAAGTGTCCGGTCTATGCTGCTCAGCCGGCTGCTGCGGACATCGTAAATTCAAAAATATGGCAGTGGACCAAATAGTTATACCAATTCGCCATTGATTTTATACAATATTGCAGTTTTTCCGCTGTTCCGGGTGTGCAAAAAACCGCTTTGCTTAATTTTTGCACTCCTCCGGATCAGCATAATTCAATGGAGAACCGGTATTATACAGATTAGGTGATTTCCAGAAAAGAATATCCGCCAAAGCAGCATAAGCTTCCGGCCTGTGAACTGAAACGGTATATTTATTTTCAGAAATCACCTTATACCAAATCGCTTTCAAAACATGAGAATGTCAAATGCTGTTTTTTCGTGCTTTTCGTGTTTTTCGTGGTTAAAAAAAGAGGCATTCCCCGAACTTTGAAAGCGATTTGGTATTAAACCGTGATCAGAGCCGCAACCCTGACAGTGAAACCGGCTTGCTGAAGCACACAGCCCGGATTTTTTTAAACAACTTCGTAACTTCTGCAGTAATTATCAAACCCCAAAAGTAAAAACAAAAGGAGAATGTTATGAACCTGAATGCAAATGTTTGCCGTGTTATTGCAGTGGCTGTTTTCCTGACATGCGGATTGTATCCGGCAATGGCAGAAGAAAGCAAAAAGTTTAAAGTGCTGGCTGTGATGAGTTATGATAACAGCTTTTTCTGGAACAAAGACCTCAAAGAGGGAATTGACAGCATTCTTGAAGACAAATGTGATATTACATACGTCTATCTGGACACATGGAGATCCAAAGACAATCTTGAAAAGGGACATGAAAAGGCAAAAGAGGCTTATGAACTGTATCTGAAATTACAGCCCGACGGTGTGATTGCCTCGGATGATAATGCACAGAGCATGTTTGTTGTGCCGTATCTGAAAGACAAAGTGAAAACACCGATCATCTTCTGCGGTGTGAATGAAGAAATACAGACTTACGGCTATCCGGCACAGAATATTACCGGAGTGACAGAAGTAGCCCATTTCAGAGAATCCATTGCTTTTGTACAGCAGATTGTTCCCTCAGTCAAAACAGTAGGATATATCATGCTGGATAGATCCACTGCACAGGGTTTTCTGAAGCAGTTCAATAAGGAAAAAGACACTTATCCGGCAAAATCTTCTGATTTCAAACTGGTGAAGACCCTGGAGGAGGCAAATGCTGTGATTGACGATTTTAAAACAACATGCGATGCCCTGTTTATTGACAATATGGAAGGATTAACCGATGCCAGTGGCATGCCGCTCAGTGAAAAGGAAGCAGTTCAGTTGCTGACCAGACGATTTGCCAGGCCCAGCTTTTGCTGCAATACCAAAAATGTGGAATTTGGCGTATTGTGCGCAGTTGTCAAATTTGGCAAAGAACAGGGAACACTGGGCGCAGAAATGCTTTTGAAGGCAATGAACGGAACCCCAATTTCAGATCTTCCGGTTACAAAAAATACGCAGGGAAAACGTATGCTGAATGTAACTGTTATGAAGGAACTTGGCATAAAGCCCCAGACTGAAGTGTTAAGAAAAACAGAAGTTGTAAAAACCGAAGACTGAAAGACAGATTTTTTTATGTCAGTCCGTATGATGCGGTATAAGTAATACCAAACCGCTTTCAGAAATCGGGGAATAACCGTGTTTTTTTAACCACGGAACACACAGAATGCACGGAAAAGCAGGATTTGAAGACAAAACCGGTATTTCCATGTTTTGAAAGCGAATTGGTATAAGATTCCATAAATTTTTGGGCATAAAATTTTCAGAAAAACCGGTTTTTTCGGAAAAATCAGGTTTTTTGAATACACTAAAATTTTTGAAAAAATGGATTCCACTGTGCTGAAAGAAAAATATCCCGCCAGCCGGGGAGGAATATGTGCTGACAGATCAGTTGAATCAGACCGGGCTTAAAACACCGGGGGAGGCCCGTCCAGTGATCCCCATTATGCCAGAAATCCGTGAAAAACTGGCTGAAGTACCTTCTTCACCGGGCGTCTACCTTATGAAAGACGAGTCCGGAAAGGTGATTTACGCAGGCAAGGCCGGGAATCTGAAAAAACGGCTTTCCTCCTATTTTAACCGGCCTGGGCATCCGGATCTGAAAACCGGAATTCTGGTCAGCAGAATTGCAGATTTTGAAACCATTGTCACAGGCACGGAAAATGACGCGCTGGTTCTGGAATCCAATCTCATCAAGCGGTACAATCCCCGCTACAATATCATACTCAAAGACGGCAAACGCTACCCTTCCCTCCGCCTTGATCCCAAAGATCCCTATCCGGCTCTGACTTTGGTGCGGAAAACGCACAATGACGGTGCGCTGTATTTCGGACCTTTCACGGATCAGGGAGCAGTGTTCCGGACTCTGAAAATCATCAGCAAAACTTTTACTTTGCGGAAATGCAAAGACAATGTGTTCAAAACCCGCACCCGTCCCTGCATCAATTATCAGATGCGCGGCTGTCTTGGCCCATGCTGTCTGAATGTGACACAGGAAGAGTACGGGGAAATCGTCAAAGAGGTGATTCTTTTTCTCAAAGGCCGTGCGCGGGATCTTTTGCAGAAAATCAAAAAGGAAATGGCAGAAGCTGCGGAAAAGCAGGAATTTGAAAAAGCAGCGCAACTGCGGGACAAACTGTTTGCCATTGAAAGAACTCTGGAAAAACAGGTAATTGTATCTGCGGATTTCATGGACAGGGATGTGCTGGGACTTGCAGCCGGGCCGTCCCGTTCCCTGATTACCTGTCTGTCCGTGCGCGGGGGATATCTGATTGGCTCCCGGCATTTTGATCTTCCCCAAACCCTTGCCTCTGATCCGGAAATCATGGAAACCTTTATCCGGCAGCATTATGAAATATCCGGTTTTGTTCCCAAAGAAATCCTGGTTACGGTTCTGCCGGAAAATTCTGCTCTGCTGGAAAATCAGTTGGGGGAAAACAAAGGGGAAAAGGTCAGCATTCTGCATCCCCAGCGGGGGGAAAAAGTCAGACTCATAGAAATGGCTGCACGCAACGCGGAAGAGGAACTTCACAGACTGAACTCTCTGGCCGAAGCCGGGGAAGATCTGCTGCTCCGTTTGCAGAAGCGTCTCCGAATCTCCCATATGCCGGAGCGGATCGAGTGTTTTGACAATTCCCATCTTTCCGGAACCAGCCCGGTCAGCGCGATGGTGGTGTTTGAAAAGGGCAAAGCCCTGAAATCCGCATTTCGGAAATACAAAATCCGCACAGTTTCCGAACCTGATGATTACGCATACATGGCCGAGGTTCTCAAAAGAAGATACGGAAAAGGGGAAAATTCACAGCCATATCCGGATCTGCTCATGGTAGATGGAGGCAAAGGACAGCTTCATATTGCTGTGGCTGTTCTGAAGGAACTGGGGATTTTGGGTCAGTTTGATCTGATCGGCATTGCCAAAAAAGATGAATCTCTGGGTGAAACTGAGGACAAAATTTATCTCCCGGGCCGGGCCAATCCGGTAAATTTTTCACGGGAAACGGATTTGCTCTTTTTTCTCCAGCGCATCAGAGATGAGGTACACCGTTTTGTCATCACCTTTCACCGCAAACGCAGGGGAAAAACTGCCATCGGCTCAGCTCTGGACAGCATTCCGGGTGTGGGCAAAGAACGGAAAAGGGCTTTGCTGAAATATTTCGGTTCCATAAAAAAAATCCGGGCTGCATCTCTAGAAGAATTGGGAAATGTGCCCGGAATCAGTCAGCATACCGCAGAAGTCATATACAATGCGTTCCGGCAGTCCCCAAAACCCTAAGGGTTTTCGAAAACCCTTAGGGTTTAATAATTTGAAATCTATCAGTTATTTCAGCTTTGCCAGCACATTCTTGAGTTCCTGAACTGCTGCTGCGGATTTGTCCAGTTTGGCTTTTTCATCGGCAGTCAGTTTGATCTGGATGATTTCCTCCACACCGCCTTTGCCCAGTTTCACAGGCACGCCGATGAACAG
>CAZHPS010000283.1:0-9065 GCA_964534335.1 uncultured Desulfobacterales bacterium | reverse complement strand
TATGGTTTGTGCATTCGTGCAGATTCGTGTTATTCGTGGCTGTTTAAACTGTAACAGTTTTATAAACTCTGCTAAGATAAGGTGATTTTGATAATACAAAAAATAAATTGGTTATGTACTACTTTACAATCTCCAAAGCGGCCTTCACTTTCGGATATTCTGTTTCTATCTGATCCAGCAGCGATGATACATCATTTGAACCTGATTTCGCAATGTTTTCTGTTTCCTGACACAATCGCGCCAGCTCGGTTGCACCAAAATTTTTTGCATTGGATTTCAGGGTATGAACAGTCCGGCGGAGTTCTTCGCTTTTTCCCTGTTCCATTGCCTGCCGTGCCTGTTCCTGCATTTTCACAGCATCACGGAAAAAATCATCAATGAGTTTGGGCAGCATCACAGCAGCTTTTTTGCCAAGCATGGCTTTGAGATTTTTCAGAGCCTGGGGATCAAGTTCCGCAGGCTGGCACTCGGAGACAGCAGAAGCAGCAGTTTCAGCAGTTTGAACAGCGGTCGGAGCATCCGCGTTTTGCGGAGATTGTTCTGCTTTTTCCGTTTTGCTGCGTGACGGACACTGACTCAGCGCGCGAACCAGTTCCTTTACTTTAAAGGGTTTGCTCACATAATCATCCATGCCCGCGTTCAGGCACATTTCCCGGTCGCCCTGCAGCGCATTTGCTGTCATGGCTATGATGCGGGGCAGTCTGTCAGGGAGAATCTGTCTGCGAATCTGTTTTGTGGCCTCAAGTCCGTCCATTTCCGGCATCTGCACATCCATCAATACCGTGTCGTAAAATTGCCGCTGTACCGCATCCACTGCCTCAAGACCGTTTCCCGCAATATCAGCCAGATAGCCCAGCCGCTCCAAAGTCAGCAGCGCAAGCTGCTGATTGATGGAATTGTCTTCGGCCACCAGAATCCGCAGAGGATGGCGTTCTCCCATCTGCGAATCATATTCAGATTCCTCATCCTCATCATGCGCAGGCTGAATGCAGACTGCATTTTCTGCAAACACTTCCATCAATGTGTTATATAACTGGGAGGATTTGACCGGCTTGAGCAGCCAGGCTGCAAATTCATTATCGCCGGATGCCTCTTTTTCCGTAAGTCCTGCCGAGGACATCATTACCAAAGGCAGTTTTTCGTTTTTTCTTTCCCGGTGAAGTTTCCGGGCCAGTTCAATGCCGTCCATTTCCGGCATGTTCATATCCAGAATAGCGATATCATAAGATGTCCCGGAATCAACGGATTTCAGTGCCTCAGGCCCGGACGGGACAGCTTCGGGTTTCATTCCCCAGGAAGCGATCTGCCGTATCAGAATTTCCCGGTTGATTTCATTGTCATCCACAATCAGCACATGCCGGCCGCTCAGGGAAGGCTGATTGCTGTTCATATATACCGGTTTTGCCATTTCCGCAGCCTGCGCACGGATGGAAAAGGAAAATGTCGTTCCCGCGCCTTCAGTGCTTTCCACCTGCATTGTGCCTCCCATCATTTCCACCAGTTTTCTGCTGATGACCAGCCCCAGACCTGTTCCCCCGTATTTCCGGGAAATGGAGGAATCCACCTGACTGAAGGATTTGAACAGGCGATCCATGCCATCCGCGGGAATGCCGATGCCCGAATCTTTGACAGCAAAGTGCAGTTCCCATACAGTTTTGGCAGTTTCAGCAGAACCGGTTTCAGCAGGCAGAGGCGATCCGCTTACCGAAACAACCACCTGTCCTTTGTGGGTGAATTTGACAGCATTGCCCAGAAGATTGATCAGAATCTGGCGCACACGTGTTTCATCGCCTGCTATCGCGTCCGGAAGATCGGAATTTATCATGCAGGCAAGTTCCAGCCCTTTTTCACCGGCTTTCATGCTCACCAGATCCAAAGCAGATTCCACACACTCCCGCAGCCTGAACGGCACTTTCTCCAGTTCCATCTGGCCTGCCTCAATTTTGGAAAAATCAAGAATGTCATTGATGATGGTCAGAAGCGATTCCCCGCTGTTTCTGATGGTTTCCGCAAACATGCGCTGCTCTTTTGTCAGGCCGGTGTTCAGCAGCAGCCCGGTCATGCCGATGACGCCGTTCATGGGTGTGCGGATTTCATGGCTCATGGTGGCAAGAAATGCACTCTTGGCACGGTTGGCTGATTCTGCCATCTCTTTTGCCTGCTGATTTGATGTATAAAGTCTGGCATTGTCAACCGCGACAGACACCAACTGGGCAAAACGGTTCATGACATCCATTTCTTCCTCTCCGAACTGCAAATCAGAATCCGCATCAGAAGCCAGACAGATAACACCCACAACCTGATCGGCAAATTTCAGGGGCGCGCCCATGATTGCCCGGATGACATTTTTGGGAACAGACTGGGAACGCCCGGCCCATGTGTCGTAATCATTGACCACCATTGGAATGCCGGATGCCCAGATTTTCCCTGCAAGCCCTTCCCCGTATTTTAAAGAAGAAGAGGACAGTTTTCCGAAAATGCCGATACTCACTTTGCGATCCAGAATATTTTTTTCTGTATCTGCAAGATAGATTGCCCCATGCGTTGTATGAATCAACTGTCCCGCTCTTTTTATGGTGACAGTGAACAGATCATTCAAATCAAGCCGGTTCATCAGTCCCAAAGTGGTATCATGCAGGGCTTCCATATATGCGTTTTTTTCAGAAATTTTCCTGCGAAGCTGCTCTTCCTCAGAAATTTTGGTTTCAAGCTCCTGAAGAACCTGTTCCATTCTGGCAAACTGTTCCACAACAAGCTCTGCTGTAATTTTTGAAGCTCTTCGCGTAACCATTATTTCTTCGTAAAGCAGGGCATTTTCCGCCTTCAAAGCACTTATTGCATCAGTATCCGTTTTTTCGTTCATTTGTTTTATCCCTTATGGATGACTGCTGAATGGAGAACGACAGAGGATGAATAATGTTTGTCCAAAAAACCCTAAGGGTTTCAAATGACAGTTTTTTTTAAAATCTATATTTATTCATCATCATTGAATATTCATCATTCAACATTAACAATTAAACATTCAGCATTTTCAATGAACTGTACATACCAGACACGCGTCAAAAGACCTGACGATTATTCCCAGTTCCACTGGATTGGATTTGTCTCTGATTTCCGTACCCACAAGGGCTTCTTCCATCGGCCCGCGAATACCGGCAGAATCTTTGGGGGAAGCATTCCATGCAGTGGGTGTGATAATCTGATAATGTTCAATAACTCCCTTTGCAATGCGAACCCAGTGTCCCAGCGCGCCGCGAGTGACTTCCGTGAGACCAAATCCCTGTCCTTGCTCAATTTTTCCGGGTGATATGTAAAAATTTCCTTCGGGTGTGATTTCTGACAGCCATGTTTCCATTGCAGGAATCATTTTCGCGGGTCTGACCAGCCGGGCAAGTTCACGGGAAAAAACACTTGGCCCATGCTGTGCAATGAGATCAGCAAAAAGCGGATTTCCGGCAACAAGCATTTCCGCAAGAGGTCCGGTTTCTGCGGGAAAACCATTGTATCTCGGTGCTTTTGCCCAGGAATATTTCGCTCCTTCCCGGCCTGTTGCATAGGGTTTAGTTTCCCCTTTGAAAGGATGCAGACCGCCTTCATAATCCTTGAACCATGAAAAAGCCACATGTTCAGCAATTTTTTCCTGATCAAATTCCTCCAACCGCGTGTCCGGCTGTCCGGTCTGACCGGTTTTGAAAAATCCTGAGGGAATAAAACGGCGTATGGCAGCATATTTTTCAGGAGATGTTTCCGTATTACCGCTCCTGAAAAATCCTGCGGGAATAAAGCTGGTTCTGTCTTTCGGGATTTCAACTTTTGTATCATGAGGCATATCCAATCCGCCGAAACTGATAAAATTTCCGTGTCCTTTTCCGATTTTGTCAAGCCCGATGTCACGCGCAAACCGGATATAAAATCCGATTTCGCTGTTCTGATGCGCCCGGTTTTCCGCAAGCCAGATGTCCAGTTCCCTGACAGTTTTCACTTCATTCCATCTTTCAATGGAACAGCCCAGTATTTTCTGTTCATACCAGTTCCGGTACTGTTTCAGAAGCAGTCTGCACTGCAGGAGATCTGCCAGACTTGGTATGGAGGCAATGCCTCCGGGAACCATATAAGTGGAATGGGGCCACTGACCGCCGATAATGGCAATAATTCCAAGCACTCTTCTTGTTTCCCGGATAACTTCAATGACAGCACTTCCTTTCAATGGTTCATAGCGCTGCACCGCCTCTTCATACAGTTTGCATTTTTTGAATACAGGATTGGCAAAATCTGCGGCAAACATCAGAATTCCGTGACGCATGTCACTTTGGATATATTCTGTCATCAATGCAAGATTGCGTATTCTGACCGCGTCCGGAGGCAGAGTGATGCCTGCAATCATATCCAATGCAGAGGATGCTGCTGTCAGATGCGCGGTTGTGCAGATGCCGCAGATTCGCGGGGTAAGAACAAGCCCGTCCATTGCACCTCTGCCCAAAAGCATTTTTTCAAAACCGCGATACATAACCCCTGAACACCGGGCATCTGAAACCATGCCATTTTCAATTTCTGCTGAAACTTCCAAATCCCCTTCCACCCGGTTAAGAGGAATATTCAACATTTTTTTCATAATTTTCTCCCATCATATAAATCAGGGTTCATACCCGTGTTTTCCTCGCGGTAAGCCTTTCCGGAGCCGCAGCCGCAGCCATTCCTTTGTAGGCAAGATAATGCGCACGATCAACACCTTCAGGAAGTTCTATGGGAATCCCTGCAATATTCCGTGTCTGAAAAAAAGGATAAGTCTGGGGAAAATCAGGTCTTGTGCACCCAACGCAGGGAATTCCCGCAGATGTCTTGGAATTGCGTCCGTTCCAGTGCAGTTTGTTGCATGGTCCATGTGTCAGCGGGCCTCTGCATCCCATGTGAAAAAACAGACAGCCCCGTTTTCCGAAATCCCCTTCCTCAACCCGGTATTCATGATATTCGTTTCTGATACATCCCTGATGAATCAGCATTCCATACCATTGCTGCGGTGAATTGTACTTATCCAGCGGCAGCTCATATCCGCTTAACAGTGCGGTCAGTGTGCCTGTTATCACTTCACAGTGACAGGGGCAGCCCGGCAGATTTATGACAGGCAATCCCCCGCCTGAGATATATTTTTCTCCGAGAAATCCTCCCGGTTTTTCCTTTAAAAACTGAAGCCCTGTTCCTTCTATGTCGCCGTGTGCATCAACTCCGCCGAAACTCGCGCAGGTTCCCACTGAAACAACATACTGGGCCTGTTTTGCAAGATCTGCAACAATGTCTTTTTTGGGTTTGCCTTCATGGGTGTCATACATGCCGGTTCCGCCGGGGCCGCGAATCACCGCTCCCTCAACGCAGAGAATATCAAGAGCCTGTTCCCCTGAAATCATTGCCTCTGTCAATTCCCGGTACATGGCCGGACTTCCGTTTGACAGGGAAGGATGCCAGAGCATTTCAATATCAAGAATATGAAGGAACTCGATTACATCAGGCCAGTAGGAATTCAGCAGGGACATGCTGTCTCCCCCGCACGCGCCGCATTGCATCCAAAACAGTGTTTTTGACATAAAATTCTCCCTGTGTTTTTAAGTGTTTTGTCAAAGGTTTAAAATTGTGCAAAAAACCGCTTTGCTTAATTTTTGCACTCCGGCATCATGCAAAAAACCGCTTTGCTTAATTTTTGCACTCCGGGAATATGCAAAAAACAAGCTGGAAGCTTGTTCTACTTTACAATCTCCAAAGCAGCGCGCACTTTGGGATATTCTGTTTCAATCTGTTGCAGCAGCCCGGATACATCCGCTGATCCGGTTTTGGCAATGTTTTCCGCTTCCTGACACAGTTTTGCAAGAGTGACCGCGCCAAAGTTTTTGGCATTGGATTTGAGCGTATGCACTGCACGGCGCAGATCTTCGGTTTTTCCCTGTTCCATTGCCTGCCGTGCCTGCTCCTGCATTTTCACAGCGTCTTTGAAAAAATCATCAATGAATTTCGGCAGCATCACAGCAGCTTTTTTGCCAAGTATGGCACTGAGGTTTTTCAAAGCCTGGGGATCAAGTTCCGCAGGCTGGCATTCGGAAACAGAAGCAGCAGTTTCAGCAGATTGGGCAGTCACAGGAGCATCCGCGTTTTGCGGAGATTCTTCTGCTTTTTCAGATTTGCTGCGAGACGGACATTGACCCAGCGCGCGGATCAGTTCTTTTACTTTAAAGGGTTTGCTGACATAATCATCCATGCCCGCGTTCAGGCACATTTCCCGATCCCCCTGCAAAGCATTGGCTGTCATGGCTATAATGCGGGGCTGTCTTTCAGTGGGAATTTCCCTTCGTATCTGTTTTGTGGCCTCCAGCCCGTCCATTTCCGGCATCTGCACATCCATCAGCACAGCATCATAGAACTGACGGCGCACTGCATCCACTGCCTCCAGTCCGTTTCCCGCAATATCGGCCATATATCCCAGCCGCTCCAAAGTCAGCAGAGCCAGTTGCTGATTGATGGAATTGTCTTCGGCCACCAGAATCCGCAGGGGGTGAAGCTCTCCCATAGCGGAATCATATTCCTGTTCAGATTCACCCTCTTCCTGAACACGGGGCCGGACTTTGTTTTCTGCAAACACTTCCATCAGTGTATTGTACAACTGGGAGGATTTGACCGGTTTGAGCAGCCAGGCTGCAAATTCCTGATCCCCGGAGGATTCTTTTTCCGTAAGTCCCGCAGAAGACATCATGATCAAAGGCAGTTTTTCACTTTTTCTTTCCCGGTGAAGTTTTTCCGTAAGTTCCAGACCATCCATTTCCGGCATGTTCATATCCAGAATTGCGAGATCATAAGGTGTCCCGGAATCAACGGATTTCAGTGCCTCAGGCCCGGACGGGACAGCTTCGGGTTTCATTCCCCAGGAAGCGATCTGCCGTATCAGAATTTCCCGGTTGATTTCATTGTCATCCACAATCAGCACATGCCTTCCGCTCAGGGAAGGCTGATGGCTGTTCATATATACAGGTTTTGCCATTTCCGCAGCCTGCGCGCGGATGGAAAAATGAAAAATTGTGCCGGTTCCCTCTGTGCTTTCCACCTGCATTGTACCGCCCATCATTTCCACCAGTTTTCTGCTGATGACCAGCCCCAGACCTGTTCCCCCGTATTTCCGGGAAATGGAGGAATCCACCTGACTGAAGGATTTGAACAGGCGATCCATGCCATCCGCGGGAATGCCGATGCCCGAATCTTTGACAGCAAAGTGTATATCCCAGATTTCAGACGCGGGTTCTCCGGCAGAACCAGACGGCTGAGACAATCCGCTTACTGATACAAGAATCTCACCTTTGGGTGTGAATTTCACCGCATTGCCCAGCAGATTGAGGAGAATCTGGCGCACACGGGTTTCATCGCCTGCTATCGCGTCCGGAAGATCAGGCTCCATCATGCAGACCAGCTCCAGCCCTTTTTCCCCTGCTTTCACGGCCACCAAATCGAGAGCGGATTCCACGCATTCCCGCAGCCTGAACGGCACTTTCTCCAGTTCCATCTGGCCGGCTTCAATTTTGGAAAAATCCAGAATGTCATTGATGATGGTCAGAAGCGATTCCCCGCTGTTTCTGATGGTTTCCGCAAACATGCGCTGCTCTTTTGTGAGATCACTGCTCAGCAGCAGCCCGGTCATGCCGATGACACCGTTCATGGGCGTCCGGATTTCATGGCTCATGGTGGCAAGAAACGCACTCTTGGCACGGTTGGCTGATTCCGCATTGATTTTTGCCTGTTGCAGATCCGCTTCGATCCTCTGCCGTTCTGTAATTTCCTCTTCCAGTGAGTGCATCCGTTTTTCAAGCTGTTCAGTAAGTTCGCGCAGATTCGCAACCATCTGCGTGAAGCCCCTGCCGACAGCCCCCAGCGCCTCATTCATGCTTGAAAACGCCTGTGCCATTATGCCTGTTTCATCCATCGAACTTACACGGATCTGTTCCGGCTCAAACTCGAAACCGGCAGTCAGATCGCCTTTTTCAACAGATCTCATGGCAGTGATCAGACGGGGCAGATCAATCTGTGTCAGACGGATGGCAGACCGGGTGACGATCATCAGGGGCTTTGAAATATTGCGCGCGGCAAACCAGGTGACCACACCTCCCAGGATTGCCATCACAAATGCCATCACACTGAAAATATGAATCATTGTTCTGTAACCTGCGGTCAGGGGCAGGAGAAATCCCTGCAGTTCGTCCTCATAAACGCTGGTGCCGATTACCCAGTCCCAAGGTTTATAATAGGCTATCCGGGCAATTTTCATGCGCGGCGCGGGATCTTCCGGGTTTTGCCAGGGATAACGCTCGGTCGCGAACTGATCCGGGCTGAGTGCCACTGCTTTTGAGATAATGGACTGAACAAACGGACGGCCCTCTTTATCTGTCTGTTCCCAGATGTCTTCACCGTCCCTGCGTCCGTCTTTGGAAATAATATAATGTCCCCGGTGATCGCCGCTGCCTCCCAGTATATAGACGTAACCCGTGGTTCCGATTCTGACCTGCATGATAGCCTTGCGAAGGGTATTGATATTTTCCTGCTTCACGCCCACATAAAGGGCACCGATGATTTTATCCTTATCATCCATGATGGGTTCGTATGCCGCAACATACCAGGCATTCACCACATAGGCATTGCCCCGGTAGGTGTCGCCATTCATGACTGCCGCGATCACCGGATTGGGTTTTCCATCGGGATTGACAGCCGGAATGTAAGTGCCGATAGCCCGCGTCCCATCAGGTTTCTCAACATTGGTTGCCACGCGCAGCATATCTCCGGCATCGTTCATTTTCTGAAATATGGTGGCTGTCCCTCCGACCAGATTTTTCACAACATCCACCACCGGAGTTTTAACCCACATCTGGGTATTTTTCTCAAGCCAGCTGCCTCCCACCACCATTTTCGGCAGCGTGATATTCAGGGACTCTTTGGTGTACTGATTGACTGCCTTCCATTCTGTATGTTCATCAGACAAATGAATTTTTGGTAGTGCTACACAAGTAATGCTGTTATAACATTTAAACTTTACAAATACA
>CAZHPS010000282.1:0-9085 GCA_964534335.1 uncultured Desulfobacterales bacterium | reverse complement strand
CACAGTCAGTGCACGCGGGTATATACGTGCCTGTTTTTTCGACAGATCATTCATTGTACTGACAATATTTTTTTCATTGCCGCACAGGAACCTGCTGAAAGACGGAACGCCGATCCCTGAAAGTCCGGATGCAAAGGAGAGGGAATGTCTGCGGGTTTCGGGCATCAGTGACATAAGATACAAAAAAAACAGCATCTTCAGTCCTGATTTCACACATATTTTATTCAGAAGGCCGTCTCTGAAAAAATGGAATCTCATAACATTTCCCCTTTGCATTTTTGAGTTTTTAAATCACAGTTACCAAAATGCAATGCAAATGTAAAGAAAAATATTCTGATTACCGGCTCTTACGGTCAGCAAACCGGATAAGCCACTGTCTGACAAAGGTTCACAGCAATATGACAGATTTTGGGGAAAACTTTAAGGATTTCAAGCTGATGCAGTACAGTCAGTACTTTTTGGGGTAGTGGGTCTGCACGAACTGATTAAAATTTAACTATCTTATATTATTATGTTTTCAGAAAATGCTGATTTTTGTTTATACATAATAAATACAAATAGTTATACGATACATCCATGATACTGTTCATGCTGATTTTATATAATATACTGATTTATAAATTAAAAAAATCAGTATAAAAAGTCCCACTACCGCTGGAAGATTGTGCTGCTTTTTTAACTTCATAGGAACAAGCTTCCAGCTTGTTCCTATGAATGGCACAGGCTTCCAGTCTGTTCATGTACCGGCACAAACTGGAAGTTTGTGCTACTGCATTGTTTCACCTAAAATTGTGGCTGTATTCCGAAGTAATGTCAGGATGTCGGATTACGCTTGCGCTAATCCGACCTGCAATTTTAAGTCAGGATGTCGGATTACGCTTGCACTAATCCAACCTACAATTTTAAGTCAGGCAATTTTAAGTGAAATGAAGCACTACTTTAAAGATGCAGCACAAGCTGGAAGCCTGTGCTGCTTTCCTTCCTGTAAAAATTTATGAAATATCTGCGGAGCGGACAAACCTGCTTTTGCCCGTCCGCAGAAAAGAATTGCCATGCTGCCTGTTTTTTCAGAATGCAGACTGGACTGTTTCAGAAACCGTTTCCGTAACTGTCTCTGTTTCCTCTTCCGTGTCTGCATTTGTGTCCGTATCTGAAGCGGATGATGCAATATTCGCGATGATTTCAGCAGCCTGTTCTGCTGTAATCAGTCCGCAGTCTGCGGCTTTCTGAGCTGCTGCGGACATTTTGGTATTCATAAGGGTTTTAAAGGCATCCCGGTCTACGCTGTTGCTTTCCATGACTGCACCCATATGGGAAGCAGCCAGTTCGGCTGTTATCACTTCCAGCGTTTTGCCGGTGAGTTCCGCCAGAGCTTCTGCTGCCATATTGTCGTTAATGGCCTTGTCAAGCAGATGTGTGGCCGGAGGAGGCCCGAAACCTTTTCCCCCAGGCCCCGGATGCCCCTGCCCCATACCGCGTCCCTGTCCCGCATAGGTCACAGCGCAAAGGCTCAGAGTAAGCAGAGCCGCGAATGTGAAAAGTCCTTTTGTGATCATGTTTCTCATAGTCATCTCCTTTTTTGATGAATGTTGTGAAGCTGATGCTTCGTGAAAAGATACGGAAAAGGGATATAAGCAGGCAAACAAAATTTTTCGTGTATTTCAAAAACCGGATTTTTCCAAAAAATCCGGTTTTTTTACAGAATTTATACCCGAAAATTTATGCTGACCTGCTTACAAACTGTTTTCCGCAAAGTCTGTGTGGGAATATAACAGATGAATATGGAGAAATTTCGGAGAAAATGTGGAGATTTTATGGAGTTTCGGTCTGTGGGGAAGAAATTTTTCTTACCTGTCCGATGCTACAGAAAATCCCGTTCTGTCATCTTAATCAGTTCACGGGTGAAACGGTAAAGATGGGGCGGGCGCCCGCCTTTTTTCCCGACCGCATCTGTGAGAACAGTAACCTGTTCAATCATGCCTATTTTCAGGAGTTTGTTTCGGAAATTGGCACGGTTCAGAGAGCATTCCATGATAATTTCATACACATCCTGCAATTGATCTATGCGGAAGGTTTCCGGCAGAAATCCTTTGGCAATGTTGGTATAACGCAGTTTTCCCCGAACACGCTGCACCGCAGTCTTTACAATCAGGCCATGATCAAAAGGAAGTGAGCCTTCTGCGATTTCCCGGCAGGCTTTCCATATTATACCCTGCTTTTCTTTGGTTACTGTTCGGATAATTCCCATAAAAGCCAGACTGACGGTGCGTCCTCTGGGATCCCGGTAAAGTCCGTCAAATGCGGCCAGTTGCTCCAGAAACAGATTATTGCTGTCTTCCTGTTTCCATTCTGTTTTTTCGTGAATTGCTCTCCGGGCTGCGGTTTCCAAAGTTTCATCCACCCGGACAGCCACGCCCGGCAGCGCAGGCGCGTCCCGGAAAGGTTCTTTTTGTCTTGTATGCAGCAAAACCTTCAGTTTTCTGTCATGAATTCCGAACAATACCACATCCACAGCCAGCACAGGCCGCTCCAGTTCCGCTGTATTCATAAAATTCTCCCATTCTTTTATGTTTTATTAAAATATATTTTAACATAAGGGACAGAAAGAAAGATGTCAAGAAAGTTTCCGGAAACAGATTTATGCCATATATAATACCAAATTGCTTTCAAAGTTCGGGGAATGCCTCTTTTTTTGCCACGAAAAACACGAAAAATACGAAAAAACAGCATTTGGCATGCTCATGTTTTTAAAGCGAATTGATATAAGTTAAAGAATATAACAGCCTTTATTCATGGATTAAAAACTGCCAAAAAGACACAAAGTCCCCAAGTTCCATAAATTCTCTGTTTCTTTGCGGTATCATACCAATTCGCTTTCAAAACATGGGCATGCCAAATGCTGTTTTTTCGTGCTGTTCGTGTTTTTCGTGGCTTAAAAAAAAGAGGCATTCCCCGAACTTTGAAAGCGATTTGTTATCAGACTCAGATTGACATATCTGTTTTTATGCGTTGTGTTAAAATTTATTTATATATAATTTTAGCTGTTTGTCTTATTATTTAGCTGTAAAAAATATATTTTTGAAAATTTTTCTTGACAATCAGACAGAGTTTAATTATATTTTAATTAAACATAAACACAACCCAAACCGCAGGAGGCAAATTATGAAAAAAATACATCTGCTCATTATTGACCCGCAGAGGGATTTCTGTGATCCGGACGGTGCGCTTTCCGTAACAGGTGCGGACAGGGACATGGAACGTCTGGCCGCGCTGATTGACCGGATTGGAGATAAAATCTGGGACATTCACTGCACCCTGGACACCCATCATTATTTTGATATTTCCCATCCTGTTTTCTGGATGGATGCAAACCGGAAGAATCCCGCTCCTTTCACCATCATCAGCAGATCAGATGTGGAAAAGGGTGTATGGCGTGCCACCAATCCGCAGTATCAGAGCTATGTGCTGGATTATACGGGCCGTCTGGAAACAAACAGACGTTATCCTCTGTGCATCTGGCCGCCGCACTGCCTGATTGGAACCAAAGGTCACAATGTGGCTCCGGTGCTGGCTGAGGCCATGCTGGGATGGGAGAAAAAGCAGATTGGCATGGTGGATTATGTGACAAAGGGCAGCAATTACAAAACCGAGCATTATTCAGCGGTGCAGGCTGATGTGCCAGATCCTTCAGATCCATCCACCATGCTTAACAGCCGTCTGATTCGGACTTTGGAAGAAGCAGATGAAATTCTGCTGGCAGGAGAGGCATTGTCCCATTGTCTCAAATTCACTGTGGAGGATATTGCGGATACTTTTGATGAAAAACACATCCGGAAAATGGTGCTGCTGGAAGACTGTGCCTCGCCTGTTCCAGGATTTGAGCAGCAGGGAATGGATTTTGTCAGCAATATGAAAGCAAGGGGAATGCAGGTGTCCACATCTGCTGCTTATCAGCCGTAAAAAATTGTTTTATCATGCGATCAAAACTATACCATTACTCAGAAGATTTTATGGTACAGCCACGAATTGCACGAATGACACGAATTACGGTTTGTGCATTCGTGCAGATTCGTGTTATTCGTGGCTGTTTAAACTGTACCGATACTTAAAAACTCTGCTGAGGTATGCCTTTCGAATGCGTTATTTTATAACCGAAATGTTTCAAGTAATGGTATAGGTTGGATTAGCGAAGCGTAATCCGACCTACGTTAATCCACTTAACCCTGACACCCCAAAAGGAGGCCCTTATGCCCAGAATGATGCCCACTGACGACAATATGCAGATCACGAAAATCCCCGGCCCCGGTACATTTCAGTTTTCTGCCATGCGGCCAGAACATCTTGGCGCAACTGAATACACTCTGGTATCCATTGTGGTGGATGAAACCGGCAGTGTGGTCAATTTTGCCAAAGATCTGCTCAAAACTGTAAAATCCATTGTGGAGGCATGTCAGAAAAGCCCCAGGGCGGAAAATCTCATGATCCGGCTGACCAGTTTCAATGACACACAGCGGGAAATTCACGGATTCAAGCCACTTTCAGCAATCAATATAAATGATTACAAAGCATTTATGCCTTCGGGCATGACTGCGCTGTATGATGCCGCGTATGCAGCAGTCGGGGCAACGCTGATGTATGCAAAAACGCTTACAGATCAGGATTTTGATGTGAACGCAGCGATTTATATCATCACCGATGGCATGGACAATGTTTCCTCCACAAATCCGGCTATGATTGCGGATAAAATTCAGAAAGCCCAAAACAGTGAGGACATTGAATCCATGATCACAGTGCTGGTGGGACTGCATGAACCCGGAACCGGAAACAGCGATGTATCCAAATATCTGGAAACCTTCCGGCAGAAAGCAAACCTGACCCAGTATATAGATGTGGGAGATGCCACTCCCAAACAACTGGCACGGCTGGCCCAGTTTGTAAGTCACAGCATCAGCAGTCAGAGTCAGGCTTTGGGAACAGGCGGGGCTTCCCGGCCTCTGACGTTCTGACCGAATACGCTGTCTGCCCTGAATCTGTGCACTGCAAAAACCGGATTTTTCCAAAAAGTCCGGTTTTTCTGCACTCTTCAGCCCATAAAATCAAAGTTGACAAAGCACTAATAATTTCCCCTGAATTTCCGTTCAGTTAAAGCCATATGGCATGAACAGATTTGAGAGATTAAGTACCTGTGCAAAAATTCTTTTGCATTTTTAACTAGTTGGGCACATGTTTTTCCATGCCAACAGATCTGGCTGCTGTTACATTATTTTTGACCAGGTGTTCAGTGTCTGTATCAGCAGTTTCAGTTTCACATCGGTTTTAGGCTCCGGTGCGAACAGGTTAAAACCGATATTGTAGGATTCAATCTCCGGGTCTTCCAGGCACCAGGCGCACCGCACCTTTACCGGAATTCTTTCACACACCATTTCAATATGCAGTTGCAGATTTATGTCCGGCTGCACCGGATTTTCACTGACAATCAGCATTCCGCCTGCCGAGATATTTACCAGATGCCCCATGAATTCTCCGCTTTCCTGATCAAATACCTTCAGATACCGCAGAAGATTCCGGCGATCTGCGCTACGATTGTTTCTCATTTGCAATAGTCACTCCTGTATGAGCAAGGCACTGCTGTTAATATTTTTTATGAACCTGTCCGAATATTATTTCTGCGTTCCGCATGATGCAGATGCACGGGTTTGTCACCTCATAATTCTTTTCCGTCACAGCATATAATACCAATTCTCCATTGAAAATATACTTATGGTTCAGTTTCCCACAGAGGACACAGAGAGAAAAAACCACAGAGAACACAGAGGAACTAACTCACTTTATTGTATAAATTCAATAACGAATTGGTATAAGTAGGCAAACGAAATTTTTCGTGTATTCAAAAAACCGGATTTTTCCGAAAAAATCCGGTTTTTCTGAAAATTTTATACCTGAAAATTTATGGAACCATCCTTATAAACACAGTTTTTTCCTCTGTGTCCTCTGCGGGTGTTTTTTTCTCTGTTCTCTGTGGGAAACTCCAATCCGGACATCCTGAAAACTTTATACCCGAAAATTTATGGAACCTTACTTAATTCTTTTCCATCACAGCATATACATCTGTTTTTCGCGGCACAGTCCGGTTTTTTGTCAAAAATCATCAGAATTCCGCTGCCTTTTCTGTTCCACCTGACAGAGTCGGAATAACAGCGGATCATCATAATTCCTCTTCCATATGGGTTATACACATGGTTTCCCAGTGTGGGATCAGGCACGGTATCCGGATCAAATCCCTGCCCCTCATCATGGACTTCCAGCAGAAAATCCTCTTTGTATCTGGTGCGGATGGTGATTTTTTTTCCCGGATGGCACTGATTCCCGTGCTTCCAGGCATTGACTGCGGATTCAGCCAGCGCGATCCGCAGGCGCATGGGATTTTCAAATCCATGTTCTTTCCATATGGTTTCATGCACCCCAAGAAACCTGTCAATATAATCCTGCAGTTCCCCCAGACTGGCCGGCCGCCATATTTCTTTCTTATATTCCCTGCTGTCCTCAATTTCCAGCCCGATTATCGTAATATCATCTGCTGTCCGGTTAATGCCCGAAGAATCAATCTGATTTCCTGTGATTTCTGAAATACGGGATAAGAGACTGTGTATGATTCCGGAAAGGGAGCTGGATTCATGTTTTTGTGAAATTTCCTTTATTATATCCGGCAGTTTTATTTCTCCGGATGAGCCAGTCCCCGGATCGCTGATGTCCGGATGGAGCGCATCATCCAGCCCGTCCGTGTACAAAAAAATTCTGTCTCCGGGTATAAGCTGAAATTCCGCTGATGTAAAATGTATATTGTCCAGAGTCCCGATAGGCATGTTTTTCCCTTCCCCTGAATCATCTCCGGGCAGCACAATAATATTCCCTTCCCGCATGACAATAAAATGCGAATGTCCGCAGAGCATGTACTCCAGCATCAGGCTTTGGTGATCAATCTCTCCCATTACCGCAGTGACAAAATCCCTTTGCCGGAAATATTCATTTCTGACAATATGGCTGTTGAGCATACCGGCAATGTCTTTCATGGATGTATGCGGATGGGTTCTGATCAGAAAACAGTGCAGCATGTCCGTGATAATGCTGCGCAGAATGCAGCCAACCTTATGGCCGGACTGGTCTTTGAGGCTGAAAAGCGTTTTCGCACAATCACCGGATAAATGCAGGGTATGGATAAAATAATGATCCCCGCCTTCCTGATGACAGGGCAGGGCAAGGGCATGGGCTCTGAGCCGCAGAGCATCAGACAGTTGCGTGACACGGGGAAATCTGCCGCGTGTCAGGTTCAGAATGTTTTTCGCTGTCATGATGTCCATTTCCTGTTCTTTGAGAAGAGATTTCAACTGGCTGATGTCAATAAAACTTTCCACCAGAAAATTTCTGCCCTCCCTTTGAATCCGGGCCACGGATTTCAGCACCGGAATCTGATGGCCGTCTGCGGTCAGCAATATCTGTTCCGCATTGTCTACCTCCTGCCCCAGATCCGTAACCGGACATTCACATTCCTGTGACGGACACAGAAAACGGTAACACAGACTGCCTGTGATTTTTTCTTTTTCCACTCCGATCATTGCCGCTGCATGGCGGTTGACATCGCTGATCACATGGGAATCAGCATCAATGATCACCACACCGGTCTGCATGGCATCCAGAATAGTGCTGAGATATTCCTCGTTTTCAGCGAGTTTCTTTTCGGTCTGGCGCCGCACCCGGATTTCAGAAAGCAGGGAGCGGTTCACCTTTATCAGATCAATAGTGCGCCGGGCCACCCGGTCTTCCAGTTCGCTGTGAACTGTACGCAGTGTCTGCTCCTGTTCCTTGCGCAGACTGATATCCGTATGCGTACCCACCATGCGCACAGGCAGCCCCCCGGCATCTCTTTCCATCACCCTGCCTCTGCTCAGAATCCAGACCCATTTTCCGGATTTGTCTTTCATGCGGAATTCGGTTTCAAGATTTTTCTGCGTTCCTGATATATGCTTTTTCGCGGTTCTGACAGCAGATTCCCTGTCTTCCGGATGCAGAAGATTTTCCCATGTTTCATAAACTGAAGGCAGTTCAAAGGGTTCATATCCGATCATGGTGTACCACCGGGGACTGAAATACACCTCGTTTGTGGCAAGGTTCCAGTCCCACAGTCCCTCACTTGCCGCCTCCAGAGCCAGTTCCAGACGATCCCGGCTTTGCCGCAGTTCTCTTTCATCCTTTTTCCGCTGAATATGAATGCCCAGTCTGCTGGCAATGGTATTAATCAGAAGTCTTTCCTCTTTTAAAAACGGGCCTTCATCTGCCGGAGGATACTCTTTCAGATACATGACCTCCACAAAACCGATTTTCCGCGTGTGAACCATGAGATCAGCCGACTGCCGCCAGGGGCTTTGACAATAATTGGATGTTTTGTATTCATGCTGATCATAATGGATACGCACGCAGGTGTTTTCCGGATACTGCCACCCGGAGCGGATGATGTCTGTGATTCGGGGAAAAACAGTTTCAGGACTGGCTTCGGGTCTGTCAATCAGACCGGATATGCTGAAGAGGCAGTAAAGTTCCTTGAGCCGTTCGTGCAGCTCCCTTATCTGCTGAGGGGCCGGATTTTCATTCCCGCCTGAGACGGCATAAGGAGGGATGGCAATGGAATGTATGGAATTTTCCGGACTGTCCGGGCTTTCCCGGATAATTTTTCCGCCCTGTCCATCGTCAGCGTGTTTTTTTTCCATGAGGGCAGGCCGATACCCGGATTCCCTGCCGGATGTTTTGTGTTCCATGAAATTATTCCTGATACGGATCAGCGGACTGTCAGACAAATCCGTTTTTGAATGCTGTTTTTTAAGTAAGGTTCCATAAATTTTCGGGCATAAAATTTTCAGAAAAACCGGTTTTTTCGGAAAAAATCCGGTTTTTTGAATACACGGAAATTTTTGTCTGCCTACTTATTCGTCAGTTTCGTGTATTTCGCGGTTTGGAAAATCCAGTATGCTTTCAGTCTGTAATGTAACACACCCTTTGAGAAAATTTAAGCAAGAGATTGCGGAAAATATAT
>CAZHPS010000281.1:0-9152 GCA_964534335.1 uncultured Desulfobacterales bacterium | reverse complement strand
TGTGACTCTGCGGTTAAAATCTGCCCGGCAGAAGTATAAAAATGTTTTAAATATCTGTATATTCATTATAATCCTTACTGTGAAAATTTCAAAGTTTAATCTCCATATCCTTGTCCATTCGGCTGTTGTTTATGGAATTCAGAATATCCTCCCCATCTTTGGGTGTCAATGCACCTGCAAATGATATTAACTTTTTCTTTTTTCTTATATTTTTGGCATACATATCAACAGCTTTTTCTATTACATCTGTTGCCGGAATACACATTTCCTGAGCCAGTTGGCATATTCTTGTCAGAATTATTGGATTTTCAAGAACCAATGTTTGCATGTCAGCCTCCTCATCAGCTTATTTGATTGCACTCGTTCCCGCGCTTTGGTCATTGATCTTGCCAAAATGTGCGTGGGAATGCCTTTCTGATATTTCGCATCTTCCCGTTCCCAATCGCAGACGGGACGCAGGAGCGTCCCATCTGCATTCCCACGCGAAGCGTGGGAACGAGAGAAAGGGGGAAATCGGCTCCTTATGGCGAACTCACGTTATTTACATAACAAATTCCAAATTTTTCCTCGGCATAATGGAAATATAATAACCATAATCCAGCAGCATGTCTGTTGTCATATCGCAGGCAAATTTTATCATTTCCTCCTCTCTGTCCTCATCTTCCGGAGCAGTGACATTCACCCATAAATCCGCGGGATCTTCATAACCGTCCGTCACCTTAATAAGTTCCACTTCCGGAAATTTCTCTTTCACTGCATTGAACAGTTTTTCAACCAACTCTTTCTGCTTGAAATTCATCATGGATTTTATATCAGCCCATCCAAATTTTTTCTTGTCATAATGGAAATAAGATACCCGTAATCCAGCAGCATATCTGTTGTCATATCACTGGAAAACTCAATCAACTGAATTTCTCTCTCCTCATCTTCCGGCGCAGTGATATTCACCCACAAATCAGCCGGATCTTCAGGGCTTTCCGTCACCTTGAGAAAACTCACTTCCGGAAATTTTTCCTTGACTGCATTGTACAGTCTGTCAATCAGTTCTTTCTGTTTGAAATTCATCATCACTGATCATGCTCCACTGTAAACACATGGGAATGAAGATTGGAAATCCACTGCTTGCCTTCCTGGGTCACCCGCAGATAGCGCAGGGCTTCCTGAATATAGGGAAGCACCACATTCCAGTAGAATTTTGCATAACTCCTGCGCATGTCCCCCGGATTTTTATACCCGATTTTTTTATTTGTCCCGGTTTCCTCAAATTCATAAAACAGAGCCGGAATTTTATGCAGATAATCCGGATCGCCAAGCTGACCGATGAAATCCGCAGCCCGCAGCAGGCCGGGATAACCTTTTGTGTCCATATGTGCCTCATCGTTGGGGATGGGAAACCGGGTCATTTCAATATAAGCACAAATCCGCTCCACATCTACCACATTCATAATCAGATTTCCTTCAAACCGCTCCCGGACAAAGAGCTGGCTCCGATCCACATGCCAGGGAGTCATGGCCGCGCAGGTTCCGCTTTCATCCATTTTTACAGTATTGCCATCCCGGCCTGTGGCATATCGGCCATCTCTGTCATCCCGGCATATGCCTTTTACATAACCAATGTCATGGCATAAGAGAGCCATGACAAAATGAAGCCAGTCTGAGGGACTTACTCCCCCTTCAAGCAGATGTTTTCCCCGCAGGATTTCCTGACCGGCAAGGGTCACCATAATGGTATGCTCCACGTTATGGTACAGGGAATCACAGTTGGCAATGTTTTCCAGGGCAAAATGGCCTGACCATTCAATGATATTGGCAAAATGCGGTTCCGCAAGGCCATAGGTACGTTTATAGGTCATGGAAAGCTGCTGCACAAAAGGCTCGGTAATCACTTTCTGAATATTTAACACGGCTCCCATCCTCCTTAGCGGCAGATTGTCTTTCAGAAGGCCGGCATAATGCAGACCCGTTCCCCATCAATTTTTATTTTTATCCCAATTGGTTCCAGGGTTTTCCACAGAGGACGGCCAAAAAGAAAATCTGTCATCTTTTCCATTGCCTTCCCCCCTTTTTCAGCAGTCAGGGATCGGATATGAAAGTCATACTGCACCATCTCCCCGATTTTTTCCAATGCCTTCCTGTTCCCCTGCCCCGGATCAGCAATGATTTCCCGGATAAGGTCATAATCACACCGGGCCTGATGCATTTCCACAATATCCCGGAGTCCCTGCACATTGCCAAGCAGATCCTGACGGGTAAGCCGTTTTTCCGCGTAGATTTTTTCAATCTCCCGCGTGTCCCGGCAGTTGAGCACCCGGCATTCCAGAGGTCTGTCAGAATATATGGTGCAGGCATTTTCCGCGTCATTCAGAAAAATGCAGACTGAGGAATTTTCCCTGCTTTTGATCTTGATAATATCAGATGTCTGCGGATACAGAACACACCGGACATTATCCCAGGCTGTTTCGCCTTTGCGGATGGTGAAAAGAAATTCACAGGGAATTTTTCCCTCATCAATCAGAGATCTGTCTGCATGGTGAAAACAGGGGCCTCCCTTACGGCAGCAGGTTCCGCAGCGCACACATCCGGAAACAGATTCGGCCTGCCCCTGTTTCGCGGGATTCGGATCACTGTGTATCTGATGGAGGATTTTTCCTGTCTTTTTTTTCCGGGTATGCAATCACTTTTCCTTTCCGCACCGGGTTAATGTTTTCTGCTTCCCTGTCATCGTCGTCATCCTCATCGTCTTCATCAAATTCATAATCATCATAAAATGGTTCCCCTGTTTTCACAGAGGCTTTCAGATGATACCTTGCCAGCATGATGAGTACAAATCCGGCCACCCAGGTTTTGAAAGAAAAGGGAATACCGCATTGAAAAAGGGTGTTGACCGACCAGATAAAGAGAAAAGGGCTGAAAACATATCCCAGAATCCCCAGTATGAAAACAACTCTCCCAATTGCTGAATAATCTGTTTCTCCGTTGGACATACATTCTCCTGTCAGATTATGATATTATTTCATATCAATATATTTTACAGGCACCAGCCGATGTCCCAGCATATCCACTGCGGCCTGTGCCTGTTCCAGAATCACATATCCCAGAAGAGGCTCATAATTTTCATTCTCATCTGAACCCATATCCACAAAAACAACCTCATTTGAGACAGGACGGAAACCTTCTATTTTTATTTCCACAGGCCAGCAGGCTTCCCCTTTTATAACTTCCTGATTTGCAGGTAACAACTCCACAGGTTCTGATCGTTTGAATTTTCCCGGTCTTTCTTTCCAGGCTTTTGGCAGAATCAGTGCCCCGGATCCTGTATCCACAAACATATTGCATTTTATGGAGTTATCCTCATCAGACAGATTTGTTATTTTCACCTGTACGATAATTCGTCCCATTGATTTTTCTCCTTATGAACTCCTGATTAAGATGAATAAATATTTCTTTACCATACCTTTGGCATCATATTCAACGGATATTTGCAGATATATGGACGGGCTGCCGAAAACAAAATGAAATTAACAGCTTTAGATTGACATTTGGCAAATGCTGGTTTAAAATTAAAGGTTATGACACAAACTGAAAAACAGGCGGAGGTGCCTTATCGAAATCATCACCACAGTCAGAGAAATGCAGACCTTTGCTGACCGTACCCGGACAGGGGGCAAAACCATAGCGTTTGTTCCCACAATGGGTTATCTCCATGAAGGACATGCCTCCCTTATCCGGGATGCAGCCGGCCGCGGGGATGAGGTTGTGGTCAGCATATTTGTCAATCCGACACAGTTTGGGCCGGGCGAGGATCTGGAGGCCTATCCCAGAGATTTTGAAAGAGACCGGAAACTGTCTGAAAACGCGGGAGCAGGCATTATTTTCTTCCCCACGCCCCAGGAAATGTACGGAAAGAATTTTCAGACCTTTGTGCAGTTGGAAAAACTTCCCATGCACCTTTGCGGTCTGTCCAGACCTGTGCATTTCAGGGGGGTTGCCACAGTGGTTTCCAAACTGTTTCATATTGTCAAACCCCATATTGCCATTTTCGGCCAAAAGGACTGGCAGCAGTTGCAGGTCATCCGTCAGATGGTAAGGGATATGAATTTTGACATTGAAATTATCGGCGCGCCCATTGTGCGGGAAGCAGACGGACTGGCTATGAGTTCCCGGAATGTTTATCTGAATCCGGAGCAGAGAAAACAGGCCCTGTGTCTGTATCAGTCCCTGCTCAGGGCAAAGGAAATGCTGAAAAACGGCACAGTTGACACTGCTGAAATCATTCACACGGCAGATGGACTGATTTCCGCCTGTCCCGAAGCAAAGACAGACTATATCAGCATCTGCGATCCGGAAACTCTGGAAGAGTTGAAAACGGTGGACAGACCGGCTCTCATGGCTCTGGCTGTGAAAGTGGGGAAAACCCGCCTGATTGACAATATGATGGTAAATGCTGAATTGTGAATTGTGAATTGTGAATGCTGAATTGTTTTTTTCAATATTCATTTCATATTCCCCGCGTTCTGACGCAGTGGCAGTCCGGGAACGGGAATCATGGCAAAAAATCAGGAAATTTTCATATATACTACATGACCAATTTAGATTTTATGGTATCAATTCCCCTCTTGAGAGGGGCAGGGGTGTGTTTTGGGTGTGCAATTCCGGACACACCCCTGCCCCTCTCAAGAGGGGAATATATAAAATTCAACGTGGTCATGTAATACCATTACCTGAAACATTTGGCAGATGTTCAGAACATCTGATTTTTTCAGACCTGAATTCCGCACAGAAAAAACTCTGTGTGACTCCGGGGAAACTCTGCGTCACTCTGCGGTTAAAAATCTGCCCGGCAGAATGACCAAAATATTTTAAGTATCGGTATAAAAACTCCGGTGGGATATACTCACTGGCACAAAGGAGCAATTATGAGCGAAACATTTTTTTTCACATCCGAATCTGTAACAGAAGGGCATCCGGACAAGGTTGCCGATGCAATATCTGATTCCATTCTGGACGCCATCATGTCCCAGGACAAAAAATGCCGTGTCGCGTGTGAAACCCTTGTGACCACCGGCATGGCGATTATTGCCGGGGAAATCACCACAGACTGCTATGTGGATATGCCACATGTGGTGCGGGAAACCATCCGGGATATTGGATATAATTCCTCACAGATGGGATTTGACTGGAAAACCTGCGCAGTTCTGACCAGCATTGGTCAGCAGTCTCCGGACATTGCGCAGGGTGTGAATGAGGGTGAGGGACTTTACAAGGAGCAGGGCGCAGGGGATCAGGGGCTGATGTTCGGTTTTGCCACAGACGAAACCCCGGAACTGATGCCCATGCCCATTTCCTTTGCACACAAACTGACCAACCGTCTGGCAACAGTCCGTAAAAATGGCGCGCTGGATTTTCTGCGTCCTGACGGCAAATCCCAGGTGACCATTGAATATGAAAACGGAACCCCCAAACGGGTGGATACCATTGTCATTGCTGCCCAGCACAAACCCGATGTCACCTATGATGATCTCAAAGAGGCCATTATCGAAGAAGTGATCAAAAAGGTTATTCCCAGAAACATGATTGACGGCGATACCCGGTATTTTATCAATGCCACAGGAAAATTTGTTGTGGGCGGGCCTATGGGCGACTGCGGTTTGACCGGACGCAAAATCATTGTGGATACTTACGGCGGGCAGGGCAGCCACGGGGGCGGATGTTTTTCCGGAAAGGATCCTTCCAAAGTGGACAGAAGCGCGTCTTATATGGGACGTCACATTGCAAAAAATGTTGTGGCCTCCGGTATTTCAAAAAAATGCGAGGTGCAGATAGCCTATGCCATTGGTGTTGCCCAGCCCGTGTCTGTGATGGTGGATCTGATGGGAACAGGAAAGATTCCCAAAGAACGGGTGAAACAGATTATCCGGGAAGTCTTTGACCTGCGCCCCCGTGCCATTATTGAATATCTGGATCTGCTCCGTCCCATCTACCGGAAGACTTCAGCATACGGTCATTTTGGCCGCAATGATCCGGATTTCACATGGGAAAAGACCAATATGGCGGATATACTGAGAGAAAAAGCAGGGCTGTAATGAATGCTGAATGATAAAATGATAAATGCTGAATGCTGAGTTTGCATTCAGCATTTCACATAAGGAGTATTTAAGATGTCCGGAGTAAAACACGGGAAATCATTGGGGTGCAAACCGCTTGATATTTCTCTTTCTTATAAAGTGGCAGATATGTCGCTGGCTGATTTTGGCAGAAAAGAAATGCAGTTGGCTGAAAATGAAATGCCGGGACTGATGGCGGTTCGGGAAAAATACGGGCCGAAAAAACCCCTCAAAGGTCTCAAAGTCATGGGCAGTCTGCATATGACCATACAGACGGCCATGCTCATTGAAACCCTCACAGAACTGGGCGCGGATGTGCGCTGGGCAAGCTGCAATATTTTTTCCACACAGGATCATGCTGCTGCCGCCATTGCCAAAAAAGGCTCCGCAGCCGTGTTTGCATGGAAAGGTGAAACACTGGAGGATTACTGGTGGTGTACGGAACAGGCACTGCTCTGGCCGGACGGAAGCGGACCGGATCTGCTTGTCGATGACGGCGGAGACGCGACAATATATATCCATCAGGGCGTGGAAGTTGAAAAAAACCCGTCTCTGCTGGAAAAAACATACAGCAGCAGGGACATGACCTGTCTGATGGATCGTCTGCGGGTGAGTTATCAGAACAATCCCCGCTTATGGTCAGGCATTGCCGCAAAAGTCCGGGGCGTGTCTGAGGAAACCACTACCGGCGTTCACCGGCTTTATCAACTGGCACAGGAGGGAAAGCTGCTTTTTCCTGCCTTCAATGTAAATGATTCGGTCACCAAATCCAAATTTGACAACCTGTACGGATGCCGGGAATCCCTGGCTGACGGCATCAAACGCGCTACAGACGTGATGATGGCAGGCAAGGTGGTTGTGGTCTGCGGATATGGAGATGTGGGCAAAGGCTGCGCGCAGTCCATGCGCGGATACGGCGCACGCGTGCTGATAACCGAAGCTGATCCCATCTGCGCTTTGCAGGCAGCAATGGAAGGTTTTCAGGTGGTGACTATGGAAGATGCCGCATCCATAGGAGATATTTTTGTCACTGCCACCGGGTGCTGGCATGTCATTACAGGTCAGCATATGGAGCAGATGAAAAACGAGGCCATTATCTGCAATATCGGCCATTTTGACAGTGAGATCGAAATTTCCTATCTGGAAGAATCACCTGACTGCAAAAAGATGAACATCAAGCCCCAGGTTGATAAATGGACGCTTAAATCAGGCAGATCCATTCTTGTCCTGGCAGAAGGCCGTCTGGTGAATCTGGGCTGCGCGACCGGACATCCCAGCTTTGTCATGAGCACCAGCTTCACCAACCAGTGTCTGGCCCAGATTGAACTGGCAAGCGGAAAATACAGCATCGGAGTTTACACCCTGCCCAAAAAACTGGATGAGGAAGTGGCCCGTCTGCATCTGGGCAAACTGGGCGTGAAACTGACAAAACTCACACAGGAACAGGCCGATTATCTGGGCATTCCTGTGGATGGCCCGTTCAAACCGGAGCATTACAGATATTAACATGCGTTCGGCATAAGGTGATTTCCAGAAAAAAATATCCCGGAAAAGTAGCATAAGTTTCCAGCCTGTGCCTGTGAACTGAAATGGGATATTTATTTTCAGAAATCACCTAACAGGCTGCCTTTTGTAAGCCAGGCAAACAAAAGTTTTCGTGTTAGGAGTTACGCAGTTGGTTTCTCAAGTGCCTGATTTTTAAAGAACCTGTTTTGTGCAGTGCAACATAGCTTCCATAAAAATCAGTATGTTAAAATTCAACTGCGTAACTCATACGTGTATTCAAAAAACCGGATTTTTCCAAAAAATCCGGTTTTTCTGAAAATTTTATACTGGTTCGCCATTGGTTTTATACCAATTCGCTTTCAAAACATGGCATATCAAATTCTGTTTTTTTCGTGACTGTTCGTGTCTTTCGTGGTTAAAAAAAGAGGCATTTCCCGAACTTTGAAAACAATTTGGTTTTATATAGCCTTTAAGAAAATATTTTTGGGGTTCACGTAGGTTGGGGTGAACGGAGTGAACCCCAACTGAATCAGGATGTTGGGGTTCACTCCGTTCACCCCAACCTACCCAAAATAATTATCTTAAACACTATACAATGCGGAATGCAAATCCGGAGGAGTGCAAAAATTAAGCAAAGCGGTTTTTTGCACAGGTACAACAGCGGAAAAACTGCCAATATTGTATCAAATCAATGGAGAATTGGTATTATATAGAAATATTTGAAAAAAATAAATCAGAATCCCGAAAGGGATGATATTATCAGTCTATTTAACCCGCTGTCAGTTTTCGAATCAATTTTCTTGTATTTATTGATAAAAAAACAGACAGCCTGTATAAAATAAATTCCAATTATTCTTTCATTATTCTTGTTAAAATCTTCAGAAACAGTAAAAACCCCGGAACACAGTCCCGGAGTTTTTCCGCATGTTTTTTTGGCAATTTTGAAAAAAGGAAGTTTATCCATAATGATTCTCGATTTTCTGACAAAAGTGTTTGGAAGCAAAAACGACCGTGAGATTAAACGGATGCAGCCTCTTGTGGAACAGGTGAACCAACTGGAACCCGGTATCCGTGCCATGAGTGATGCCCAGCTCAAAAATCAGACTCTTCTTTTCCGGGAACGGCTGGAAAAAGGAGAGGAACTTGATACTCTTCTCCCGGAAGCATTTGCCACCGTGCGGGAGGCTTCGGTGCGCACGCTGGGTCTGCGCCATTATGATGTGCAGCTTATCGGCGGCATTGTTCTGCATCAGGGAAAAATTTCCGAAATGAAGACCGGTGAGGGAAAAACTCTGGTATCCACCCTTGCGGCCTATCTCAATGCCCTGGATGGCCGGGGGGTTCATATCATAACCGTGAATGATTACCTTGCCCGCCGTGACTCGGAATGGATGGGGCAGATTTACCGTTTTCTCGGTCTGAGCGTAGGCGTTATTGTTCATGGACTTGACGATGAGGAGCGCAAACAGTCATACGGATCAGACATCACTTACGGAACCAACAATGAATTCGGTTTTGACTATCTCCGGGACAATATGAAAT
>CAZHPS010000280.1:0-9182 GCA_964534335.1 uncultured Desulfobacterales bacterium | reverse complement strand
AGCCGGCATGAGAATACTGATTTCTGTTTTTCCGAACTGCCATTCCGTGCGATCAGCTGTCAGCAGCCATTTTCCTTCGGGAAGTACTGATGCAATAAAAAGAGAAACAAAATCAGGATTGATGGGAAACTCACTGAAAAATCTGCGAATCCTTCTTTCATTTGAATCTGTTTCTGTTTTTCCCGCAAATCCGGCTGCAATCTCATTCAGGCTGACCGTTCTTACTTTTATTACAGCAATAATCATCTGTGATATAAGTATAATCCGTGCAAAATTTATCGGAAAATGTTCTTTCAGCAGTACAGCCAGCCGGTAAACTTCTTTCATTTTTCTCCTCCTCACAATGTTTAAATTTGAGGAGCAGAATTTAACATAAAAAACAGGATTTGACAAATAAAAATTAACTTATTGTAATTATAAGTAATATAATATTTTTGTCCGGTAGTAAGGATTTTCTCATAAATTACTTCCCAGTTTTTCAATTGCATTTTTAATGGTATAACCAGTGATTATGCGGACCCCATGCCCGCATTTTATGTATATATATCTATATGCTTGCATATAATACCAATTCTCCATTGATTCTATACAATAGAATCATGTTTTTCTGTCTGATTACAATGTATTATTTTTTTCAAAAGCACATTTTCAACGGTGATTTGGTATAATAGTATATACCTGGCATATAGTATTATATGCCATCACAGCATACATATATATATGCTTTCAGAAATCCTGTCCAGCATACAGTACTATATGCAAATCTCAAAAGCATATAATACTGTATGCTTTTTACCAAATCGAACAGGTATATATAGTCTTTAAGATAATATTTTTGGGGTTCCCTGTAGGTTGGGGGTGAGGAATGAACCCCAACAATTTCAGAATGTTGGGGTTCACTGAGTTCACCCCAACCTACTCCAAAATAATTATCTTAAACACTATATGATGTTTTATATAAGTAGGGTTCCATAAATTTTATACCCGAAAATTTATGGAAGGTTACTTATGATGTTTCAACTTTGGTTTTTCCGAAAACCGGAACAGATTCCCATAACCCGCTTCCAGAATGCTTTTGTCTGAAACATAAAGCAATTTCTGTGCCACAAAAAAACAAAATAGAATCAGTACTATCTGGCATCTGACGGATTCTGACCTTCCCGTGTGTATACTGAAACAATTTTGGTTTTCTTTGGCACGGAAACTGCCCATGCGCCAAAAAGGGGCTTTTCAGTCCGTCCGCCGGGTTTTTCATGCCAAAAGCGAATGATTTTTCCCGATCAGACTGTCAGACAAAAACCATGCCGGACAAAACCAAAATTGGATCAGTATATTCATTGCCGGGCAGCATACGGACATTTATCTTTCCATACAGCAGCATACGGCAGTTGTCAAGGGCATTTTTTTTGTCTGACGGTTGATTCTGCTTTGTCAGCAGGTCAGAATTTGTCATTTATCCATTTATTTTTTTAAAGAAACAGAGACAGGGACCATCCGAAGATACCGGAGACCGGAGGACAAAAACGGGCTGATGATTCCCCGGATGATGGGGCAGGGCTGTTAAGTTCTAATTCCCATCTTGAGAGGGGATAAAGGTGTGTGTCCGGAATTGCTTATACCAATTCTCCATTGATTCTATATAAATCTTAGAAAATCCCCTCTTGAGAGGGGGCAGGGGGTGTGTTTTTTCCCATTCTCAAACACACCCCTTTATCCCCTCTCAAGAGGGGAATGATAAGCATATTTTCAATAGAGAATCGGTATTACACCCAAAACACACCCCTGCCCCTCTCAAGAGGGGATTTTTTAAAGAACTTAACAGCCCTGGGATGATGGGGGACTGGTCAGCAAAAAGATACGGGCTTTCTATATCTTTGGTGAAAATCTGGCCAATACCGAACCGGATATTCACAAGGTGGAACATGAACTGGCCTCTGCGGAATTTCTGGTGGTGCAGGATATTTTCCAAAATGAAACCACACGAGTAGGTTCCATATATTTTGTGGTATAAAAAAATGGATTCCCCGGAACGGATTCCTTTGAACAGTCAGGTTTTCTGAAATCTTTATCCCATAAAATATATGGAACCTTACTTATACATTCCGGAAATAATGCCTGTTTATGCTCAAAACACTTGATTGAGATCCATGTTCCGGAGTACAATACAAATCAGGTATCAGTGTTTACCCGGCGAATGGTACATATCCCGTATTTTATATACGAAGCGGAAAAATATCAAAAAAATTTGAGAGCATCCGCAAACAGTGGGTGGGAAACATTACAAAATGAACAGAATCAAAAAGTTTATACGCAAATGCTTTATGCAGACAGAGTTTGTACAGTCAGCCATTGCTGAGCATACGGATTTGAGCGCGTTCCGGGAACGACCCACAGGCAGGATTATTTTCGGCCTTTTCCTTATCGGTTTCAGTTATGTCATCGGCTGGCCTGCTGTCAGTGCACTGGGCGCACTGGCTGTTTATGCGGAAGAACCCATGATTCTCATAATCGGCGGCCCTGTGACCTATGGCCTGTCGCATCTGGTTTTTATATCCGGTATGTATTTTGCCGGAGCAAAATACACAAAAATTTTTCTGAAATGGGCGGCACGGGTTGCTGTGGAAAAACTGGGCGGCTTCGGACAGGAAACCGTTTCAGTGGAACATGCTGAAAACAGAAGTGCATTATGAAAAATACTGATCCAGTTTTGTTTTTTTGGCATGATTTTTGTCTGAAAGTGAAAAATCATCCGGACAGTCTTATACCGATTCTCCATTGAAATTATATTTAACTCGTTCCCACGCTTTGCGTGGGAATGCCTTCCGGACGCTTTGCGTCCCGTGACCGGAAAACAGCACACAAGGGACGTGAAACGTCCCGTCTGCATTCCCACGCAAAGCGTGGGAACGAGTCAGAGTTAAAGATTTGTATAAATTCAATAGAGAATCGGTATTATACCAATTCTCTATTGATTTGATACAGTATTTTCAGTTTTTCCGCTGTTGAGGGTGTGCAAAAAACCGATTTGCTTAATTTTTGCACTCCGCCGCATCAGTATGTGTGCAAAAAACCGCTCTGCTTAATTTTTGCACTCCGCGGGATCAGGTTTTTTGCATCCGTTTTTACACAGTTCAGACAGAAAATTTTCACCCCCGGAAAGGATTTGTCAAAATAGGGTTGACAGAATATTCGGCAGACCGTATTATTTTTGGGAATGTTTATAAAATTGAAAAAGCAGAAATATAGGGACAACCGCTTTATTCCGGGAGGCATCTGTGACCATTTCAGAACAGCTCAGTTCAAGCATGGAAGACTATCTGGAGGCCATATTCCATATTGCAGAAAAAAAACAGGCAGCCAGAGCCAAAGATATAGCTGACAGACTCAGTGTCAACAATTCTTCTGTTACGGGCGCGCTCCGCTCCCTGTCAGAAAAGGGGCTGATCAATTATGCCCCCTATGATCTGATAACACTGACAGAAAAAGGCAAAAAACATGCCAGAAGTGTTGTCCGGCGTCACAAAGCACTGAAGGATTTTTTCATCCGTATCCTCTGTGCTGATGAAACCGAAGCAGAAGAAACCGCTTGCAAAATGGAACATACCATTTCACCGGATATTCTGGAAAGACTGATTCATTTTGTGGAATTTGTGGAAATCTGCCCCAGAGGGGGCGTGGAATGGATCAAAGGTTTCGGACATTACTGCGAAGATGGAAAAACCTCTGAAAACTGCCGGAAATGTCTGATGGGCTGTCTGGAGCAGATTGGGAAATCTGAAACACAGGTCTGAAATTCCTTCTGTTTTTCCGGCAAATCCCCTGCTGTATCCATAGAAAATATCTGCTTTCCGGCATGGACATTGTCCTGCCGGTTTAATAAGCATGTAGATTAACCGCTGCATTTCCCCGGTTGTAAACAAGCAGAAAGCTTGTTCTGCTTTATTGGGTTTAATACCAATTCCCCATTGATTTGATACAATACTGTCAGTTTTTCCGCGTGTGCAAAAAACCGCTCCGCTTAATTTTTGCACTCCGGATCAGTTGCAGATTGTATAAAGTCAATAGCGAACCGGTATAATAAGCATCGCGATTAACTGCGGCACTCCCCTTCAGACTGTTCAGATCTGTCTGAAAGCACCTCCCGGATTACCTTTGCAAGTTCCATTCGCACAACAGGTTTCATGATAATTTTCTGTATGCCGGCCGCCCTGCGTTTTTCTTCGGAAAGAATCTCACTGAAGCCTGTGCAGAGAATCACGGGCATATCTCTGCGGATTTCTGTCACTTCTTTGGACAGTTCCACACCGCTCATATTCGGCATGGTCAGATCCGTGATGATCAGATCAAAATTTTCCGGCCCGGCCTGAAACGCTGCCAGAGCCTCCACACTGCTGGTTCTGGCTTTTACCTTATATCCCAGTTCCTCCAGCATGGAAGTAAGCATTCGGACAATGGAAAGTTCATCATCCACCAGGAGAATGCGTTCATTCCCCCTGGGGACCGGACCTTCGGAAACAAACGCGGGAACAGTCACAAATTTATCCTGCCGGGGCAGACAGATTTCAAACACAGTGCCTTTTCCCGGCTGGCTGTACACAGAAATATGACCTTCATGTGCCTTGACAATTCCATGCACAATGGCAAGTCCCAGCCCGGTTCCCTTCCCTGTTTCCTTTGTGGTGAAATAGGGATCAAAAATTCTTTCCATAACTTCCCGTGTCATGCCGCACCCGGTATCGCTGACCGTGATTTTCAGATATTTGCCCGGAAACATGTCAGGACAGGGTTTCCGGTCTTTTTCTCCAATGCAGATCGGTCTCAGTCCCACAGTCAGTATGCCGCCGTTGTCTTCCATCGCGTGATAGGCATTGGTGCAGAGATTCATAAGGATCTGGTGAATCTGTGAGGGATCAGCAATCACATAGGGGCATTCCTCTGCAATATCATGGCGGATCCGGATATTTGGGGGCAGAGTGGCACGAAGCAGCTTCACGGTTTCCTTGATAATGGGATCAATTTTGATTGCTTTGCGTTCCTGCCTGCTCTGACGGCTGAAGGTCAGAATCTGCCCGACGAGATCCTTGGCCCGGTCTGCGGCCTTAAGAATTTCCATCATGTTTCTGCGCGCAGTACTCTCAGGCGGCAGTTCATTGAGGGTCATTTCCGCATATCCCATGATGGGAAAAAGAATATTGTTGAAATCATGTGCGATTCCCCCGGCCAGCGTGCCTATGGATTCCATCTTCTGGGACTGCAGCAACTGGGCCTCCAGCAGTTTTCTTTCCTCTGTCTCTTTTTTCAACTGTTCATATGCCTTTTCCAGATGAGTTTTGCTTTCGCGCAGTTCTGCAACAAAACTGTCTGTCCGTTCACGGATCATGGCTGAAACAGCTTTCATGATGGAAAAGGAAATGGATGAGGATTTGGAAACAACTTTGCTGAAGTCATCCCTGCGGATGGACAGCAGCCGTACCGGTGTCTGGGCAATAACTGTGGCACTGCGGGGGAAATGATCGATCAGAGCCAGTTCACCGAACAACTGGGTGGGGCTGTAAACAGCGAGCATGTCTTTATGCTGACCGGGATAATCCTTCCATATTTCAACTTTTCCCTCCAGAATGATAAAGCACCGGTCGCCGATGCTCCCTTCAAGGAAAATCACATCCCCGGCATCAAACTGCTCTTCCCTGCACACATTCCGGATTTTCAGAATGTCTGTTTCAGAAAGACTTTCAAAAAAATAAATGTCTTTGAGGAACTGATAATAATTGTCCATGAGCGAATCTCTTTCAGCATTCCTGAAGATTGAAAACACAGGGAACAGGACTGCGGAAAAAATATCCCTGTAAATCTGTTCCTGTATTTATCCAAACCGGGATAAAAAATCAATGGTGAATATGCGGTATTTTCTGGTAGAAATATCCTGCCTGTGCAGATACAGAGGTCATTGGGGAATGGTGAAAATATCCGGGAAATATATCCGGATACAGTTTTTTTCAGGTGGAAACATAAGCAGGCAAACAAAAATTTTCGTGTATTCGAAAAACCGGATTTTTTCGGAAAAATCCGGTTTTTCTGAAAATTTTATGCCGGAAAATTTTAGATCTGCTGATTATCGGAAATAAAAATCTACCTTATTTCCTCTTTATCCTTTTCCGCTGAAAACGGGAGAAAAAAGGAAAAAGGACGGAAAAACGCGGAAATCTGTGTGCGGAAAGCCTGTTCCATCTGCTTTGCCATTGCAGTGCAGAAATCACCTTCCGCAGTTCCCTCAAATTCCTCAGATTCAAATTTTCCATCCCGGAAATTTTCTTTTCTGGACTGGATACGGGTTTTCCCATCGGCAAAGGACATGGATTTGTAAGAATAGCTGAAACTGGCAAAGGAACTTCTGTTCTGAACATGGTTCAGCACCTCCACCTTGCCGTCCTGACGCATGACATCTTTTTTCATATCTTTTCTGACAGGATAATGATTCATATTTTCCTCCTGAAAAATAGTGCTTTCCTCAACTTTTGTCTTTTTATGGCTGTGCGAAAAACCGCTCCGCTTAATTTTTGCACTCCTGCTGTAAGGGACAAAAGTTGGTAAAAGAATTATAATTGCAAAAATAATATCTTGTCTGATTTTGAACCCAATGCTACGGGCATCGGGACAGTAAAACCAGGAAATGTTTTTTCAGATGAGCTGTGTACCCAGCCTCTGAGCAATAAGCAGCACCAGAGTGGGATCGGGTGCCGGAAGCATATGTCCGACAACTATTTTTTTGTCCCGCAAAGCCTCCAGTTCACGGGGCCAGCGTTTTTCATCCGGCTCATCCAGCACCATGGTTTCCCCAAGAGCGATCTGCCTTTCCTCAAACAGCACACCTTCCCACCAATATTCAGGAACACCTTCGGCAACAATCCATCCTTCATCACCGCTATAGGCCAGGGAGCGGAGAATTTTGCCGGCTCTGCTGTGGTCATATGCAAACACTGTACTTGTGGTATGAGCAAACAGAAACCATGCCTCTCCGAATTCCCGTGACAGTTTTGTGCCTGCCCCCGGCTCTGCCCAGTCTGTGCCGCTGTTTTTATAGACACGGGCGAAACCTCCGGGCAGCAGTACCGCACTCCGATCCCATTTCTTCACACGTCCGAACGCCTCCTCGTCAGAGGCAGGCACAATAAAAGCATCCCATGAAAAGCTCATAATATCCTCCCAAGTCTGCGTTTGAAAAATTTTATCCCCTGTGCCGGGCTGCCATGACAATGGCAATTTCCAAAGGCAGTTCCGTATCCCTCTGCCCCATCTGAACCATCAGCCGTCCGTCTTCCCGCAGCCAGCAGGCAAGGGAATCGGCAAACTGTCCCTCTGTCATGTCACTGCCGGAAGCAGGCCCTGTATAATCCGGTTCCCCGATGATCGATGTGACTTCTTCCACAGCAGCTTCAAATTTTTCATCAAATGCAGAAATAACTTCATCCCGCGCGGATTCATCCAAATCATTGAGATCAGCAGATGCAAGCGGAAAAAATACCAAAGGCCCCCGGAATTCACAATTGTAAACCGCATCTGCAAATGCTCCGTCTTTGTCTGTGAATTTCCTTTCTTCTGATGAAGAATCACTGTCCTGTGCGGGAAATGCCCCGATTTTTCCCAGCAGTTCATCCATCGCATCTTTTTCCCATGACCATGTGACAGACAGAATTCTCTGCACCGTATCTTTCACATTTTTCATATTTTTTTCTCCTGATGACAATAATTTGCCTTTATTTCCCTATTGAGAGGGGGTATAAAAATTCTCTCCTGAAACACACACCCCTTGCCTCTCAAGAGGGGAATTTCTGAACTGCCCTGCCTTTATAAAAGAGGGACTGCTATGTTCCCGGCTCCCAGCCAAGCACACGGCAGCCGCGGGAACCAGCATCTGTGATAAATTCCAGCAGTCTTTCCGTATCTTCGGGATCAGATGGTGCAGGGCTTGCCGTAAGCAGTTGAAAAAGCTGTGACTGATATTTGCCAGTCAACTGTGCTTCTGCCGGTGTCAGAAGTCCGGCAAAAGAAGAGCGTGAACGGGCAGCCTCATCTATCCACCAGGGCAGATGTTTCCGGTACAGCGCACTGACATCCGCTATTTTGCAGAAAAATTTCCATGCATCCTGCATCTCTTCTTCCAGCCCGTCCAATGCCGGAGGATTGGCGGAAAGATCAGCAAAAAAGAAATCTGCAGCCCGAATTTCATAAAAGGAAACAGCACAGTCTGCAATGCACAATCCCAAAATCACTCCGGCAGCAGAACCGGACAGAAACACCTGATCAGCCTCGCATACGGCATCTGCCGGTGAAAGTTCATCAATTTTCTCTGCAACTTCGCTGATCCCGGTTCCCCGAAGCAGCATGTCATTCCATTGGGAAATGGGCATACACCTGGGCATATGCAGATAAGTTTCCTCAAATTTTCTGTTTTCCAAAGCATAAAGTGCGGTTCGCATTTTATCTGCCTTTCACAGTCTCGGCCATGTCAGATTGAAAAAACGGATAAGATCAGACAGCAACTTTTCTCCGCTGATCACAGGATAATGGAAATCCTGAACCAGATGCCGCACTTCTGTCAGATGGCGCAGTTGGGAGATTCTTTTGGCTTTTTCTTTTTCTTCCATATGCGTATCCTGCTCTGTCCATGACAAATCCTGCTCAGGCATACCCGGTGCAAAAAAAGTTGTCTTTTCCCAATCCTCTTCTTTACCCTCCACACGAACCCAGCCTTTATACGGGTCATATGTAAGTGATCTGGCCTGTTCCCCGCTGATCCAGTGATCGTAAAAGAAAAAATCATCCCCGTAGGTCATTACCTGAATTCCGATGGCCTCTCCGAAGATTTCGGAATCCTTTGAAAGATCCAAGGGTTCAAAATCAGAATCACTGTCCGGCCCGACCGCAGCAAACCTTGTGCCGGGATGATACTGGATATTGTCCCCGAATTCATCCGCATAATATTTTCTGATTTCCGGCAGCGAGGAGCTTCCCTCTCCCACCGGGATAAAACAGGTTCGCAGTGTATATCCCAATGTAAACCTCCTCTGCAATATGCTTATATGAAATCTGAAAATATAGTTCTTTTAGCAACTTCTGTCCTCTGCAGAACCCGGTGGAGGAGTGCAGAAATTAAGCGGAGCGGTTTTCTGCACAGAGGACAA
>CAZHPS010000279.1:0-9208 GCA_964534335.1 uncultured Desulfobacterales bacterium | reverse complement strand
TAAGGACGGTTCCATAAATTTTATACCCGAAAATTTATGGAAGGTTACTTATAATGTGAATTCGATTAATTATAATTAAAAATCAGGCTATTACCATTAAAAACATTTTTCATAAAAAATTAAATATTCATCATTATTTTAAATATTTATGTCATTAATATTTTTATCTCTTAACGCCTTAATTCAATATTAGACCTCTTTCCAAAGTCAATTTTTATCCAATAAAATCAATGGAGCAATCCCCACTTTTGCAAGAGGTCTATTAACAAACTGTAACAAATGATAAAAAACTCATCTGACCCACATTGCAATATTAATTCCAGGAATTATCCCGGACTCACGTCAGGTCTTGAAATATATCCAAGACTCATACCGTTGTCTTTTCCAAAGCTGCCCGGATATCCTGTGCTGTCAGTCCTTCCTGTGGCCACCTGCGGATATCCGAATGTTTCAGATACTCCTCTGCAATATCCGAACCCAGCCATTTTTCCGCCCATTCCGGATCATGAAGATTCTGCTGGAACCGTTCATAATCTGTTGTCAGTCCTTTTTCCAGCAGTGCCCTGTACAGAGAAATTGCCGGTTCAAAAAGCGGAAGCCCCATTTCCTTACGCTTCTGATTTATTTTTTGGGGAATCGAAAGCCCGGCAGGATCAATATCTCCGAAATACTGTAAACCGTCAGATTCGGTTTGTTTTTCAATGGCCTGCAAACTTTCTATGACCTGCTGTGTATTCAGAACATTAAAACCTTTCCCATACACCACAGCCGCGAAAAAATGCAATGAACGGTTTGCCTGGCAGCAACTCCAGTAAGTGTTTGAATTTTCAATGATCAGAAGTGGTTTTCCCTTTGTTTCCCGCACATCCCCGGACAATGGTTCAAAAGGAAGGGGTTCCGTACAGTAAAAACAGTCCAGATTTTCCAAAATGATCCGCCCGCTGAACAGTCCGGTTTTCACATACGGATCAAGGGCTTTTTCATTCCCAAAGATTTGCAGTGCCCGTTCCCGGTGGGGAATCTGCATTTCATCTGCTTTTCGGTTTTTCAGATATTCGTTGACCGCTTTTGCCCGTTCCAGTTCCGCTTTGGTATGCAGGCCCGGAGCAAAGGCCAGCATACGGACAGGTTCCCAGGCAGTGCGATTCCGGAGGTTCTCAATTTCTTCCTTCCGATTCTGTTTGTCCGCATCTTCTTCTGATCTGATTACCCTTACCTGATTCGGCAGACCGGTAATCCTGTTCCATTCTTTTCCCTTGCGGGATGGGAGTCTGATACAGCCTTCTTCTTCCAGTTTTTCCAGAAGATGCAGCAGCCGTTTCTGAATTTCAAAATCACTGTATATTCCGCTGATCTGTCTTTTTGCTGTATCCATCAGTATTTCTGTGGAAAGAGTTTTCTTTTTGGAAGCCTCGGCTGTAGACAGAATGTTATTTCTCAGCAAATGATCCATTACTTCTCCACGTTCATATCAACCACTTCCAGTATATGATAAGGGATTGACTCGATATTCAACTGTTTTCCGGTTTTCCGGATGACCAGACGGTGTTCAAAGAGTTCCACTGATCCGGTGTCATGGATGCCGGTCAGATAGACGCACTGAATTCCAAGTGCCTTTGCCACTTTCAACTGGGCATCCAGAAAATCCGGACGGTTGCATACACCAATGGGATTATCAAGGAGCAGAAAGGCAGGAATTTTTTCACTTTTCCGGCCATAACGGTTCTGCCGCATGGATACCAGCAGGGTATAGAGCAGAACCGCCGTGGTAAGAGCTTCACCGCCTGATCCGAGATCTTTTCCCACAGGTTCGTATTTTTTGCCGGTGTCGTCACATTTGAGTAAGCGGATACCGAATTCCTGCCTCAAGCCGCCGGAGTCTGCCTGTAATAACCGGTACAGCAGTTCCGCCCCCAGACAGTTGCCTACTCTGTCATTCACCTGGGGACATCTGTTCTGCTGAATTAGTTCGTCTATCCAGTTTTCAATGGATTTCAGGAAGATATCGCGTGATTTATTCAAATCCGGAGTGGAACCGGCGCGCAGGATTGCCCTGCCTCCGTACAGAAAAACATTTTCCGGTATCCTGACCTGCGCGGCAGCTTTTATCTTGCCGCAACAGTCCCCGGCATGGCCTAGCAACCGGGCAATATGATCATAGAGCGTTTGCTGTGAATTCGCCAGGTCTGCTTCTATATTACGGGCAACATATCCGCAATTTTCTGTCAGTTCCGGGATTTGATCGGACAGACTGTCAGCATCATAACTGCGTAATTGATCAGTAATAGCAGGAATATGTTTTTGCAGCAGATCATCATGAATATAATTTCTGAGCCTGTCGAAAAAACGGTCTCTTTCTTTTCTGGACAGTTCCAGTTTGCTGAAAAAATCTGCTTCATTTTCAACTATTTCTTTCAGTATTCTGCGCAGGGAGACGGTATGGGCCATACGTTCCGGTTCATCGGGATGCAACAAATCCGGCCAGTTCAGCCTGGGCGAATGAGTATCCCAGCATGGGTCATACTTTTCTGTGGCAACCTGAATTTTTTCAATTGCATGAAGGTATTCTTCCGCAGATTTGAGATTCTTTCGCAGCATGGGAATCCGTTTTTTCAGGATTTCAAATTTTTCCTGAAGACGGTTTTCTTCGCTTTCCAGATGAATGAGAAGCATTTCCGGAGTTTTGGACACTATTTCTTCCGCACTGACATTTGGAAGAATGCCCTGTTTTTCCATTTCTTTCAATTTTTTCTTACAGTTTCCCAGATCTCTCTTTAGCGATTCCAGTTTTGCTTCACACCGCCCTTTTTCTTCCCGATTGCTGTTTTGCTCATCTTTCAGGATGTCCTTCCGCTCCCGCCGTTCATTTCGATCACGGGAAACCCATCTGTCTGCAAGCTGACTGTCATATCTGTGTTTCTGTTTAAAATATTCCAGATCACTTTTGCAGACCTGAAGACTTTCCTGCAACTGATCCGTTTCCTTTATCAATGCTGCAATTCCCAATTCACTGCTTTTCTGTCTTTCGGTCTCTTTGGCGGTATCATAAAGTTTTTTCAGATCAGACAGATTCAGGCCAAGAGCATGAGTCCGCTCTTCGGAAGACAGATTGTATGCTTCTCCGGGGGATGATATGTCTTCACCTCGGCTGTCAAGTTCCCTGAGCCTGGCCTGTTTCCCGAACAAATCTTCTTTTAATTCCTGCTCTGTTTTCTTTAACCTATCTTCCTTTTCCTTAAAATTTCCGATATAAATCTCCAGTTCGGATTTTCGCTGTTTTTTTTCTCCCAGTTCTTTGCGCCACGCATCTGTCTGACCGTACTGTTTCAGCCAGTTATCTATATTCTGGACATGACCTTCATACTGACTTTGCCGCTTTGAAAGTTCTGAATTTCGTTCTTCCAGATGCTTCTTATACTCAGATTTTTCTTCGGACAGATTCAGTGATTCTTCAATATCCGACAGAATTGATGCCAGTTTCTTTTCAGCTTCTTGTAACTGAAGAGAAAGCATTTCAACTGTGACCTGATCCGGATATTTTTCCCGATACTCGCGAAGACAGCGGGCCGATGTGTTTGCGGATTCAATTTTGCAGCGAAATCCGCCAATCTCTTTTTCCAGATGATCTGCTTTTTCAAGAAATTCTGCCTCCAACTGCTTTGCGCCTTCCCTGCTGTAAATTCGGGAATCCTCCGGCACAATTACATACTGGGGATTTTCTGAAATTTCATCCAAAAGGCATGGCATGGAGATCACTACCGGTTTTTTAAGCCATTTGGGGACAGACAAATCTTTTATTTTTTCAATCACACTTTCACTGGCCGCCATGATGCCGGTAAAACGGCCCGGATCACGTTTGAGATATTCTGCCACTTCTTCGGGATTGTCTTTGAGAGAAGCCAGATAATCGGGAAAAGCTCTGATTTCGGCAGGTGAAAGTCCGTTTTTATAATAATGGGTTATCAAACTGGCGGTTTGCCGGTCTGATGTCAGGGTATGAATTTCTTTGAGCCAACGGATTTCTTCTTTCAGTCCCCTATGATCACTTTCTCTTTGCTCCAGTTGATTCTGATACCGGGTAATGGCTTCATTCAGATGGGATGGCAGTTCCGCTCCGGTGGGTTCAAAACCGGCTGTTCCGGAAATTGTCTGCAGAAAGGCATCTTTCAGAAGTATTTCCCGTTCTCTTTTTTCCTGATCTCTTTTCTGACGGCACTCATATGAATGCCTTTCCGCATCTGCTCTGTCGGATTGCAGTTTTGTCCATCGACTTTTTCCGGTTTTCAGTTCTTCTTCTGTTTTTGTAATCTGATTTCGGATATCGGAAATATCCTTTTCAATCATTACCATTTTCTGTTGCAGGCTTTCATGCGTTTCCTGTGGAGTTTCTTTTTTCAGTTCCGCAGGAAAGTTTTGCCAGGAATCTTCTGCTGATATAAGTTTTGTATCAAGTTGGACAATTTTAACTGTTATGGAATCGGATTCTTCTTCCAGATTTTTCCGTTCCTGCCTGCATACTGCCAGTTCCATTCCTGTTTCTGCCTGTTTCAATTCAATGGACTGTATTTTTAAGCGGATTTGCCCCATTTCATGACTCAGCCGGGCATGGTATTGGGCAGCGCGACGGTGGACTTCATCACGGCAGGGGTCTATTTCCGAATGTTTCAGATTCAGGGCATTATTGTTTATTTGCAGTTCACTTTCTTTTTTTCTAATTTTTTCAATAATATTTGCGGCATCGATGGCATGAAGTTCTGCTTCCGTGTTCTGAATTTTTTCATCCAGAACACGGATGTGATCAGCGTTTTTTTCGCAATTTTGACTGCATTCAAATTCTTCTGTTTTAATGATTCCGGCTTTGATGACAGAAAGTTCCCTTTCTGTCTGCCCTTTCGATTCTAAGGCGTTCTGATATGCTGAATTCCCGTTTTGCAGCAGTTGCTCTGCATTTGTGCGGGCATATTTCAGCAGATGCGCGGCTTCTCCCATTTGTTTTTTGCAGAAATCAAGGGATTCACGGGCATTCCGCCATTTCTGTGCAGCCTGCCCAAAGCCTTCCATACGCTCTTTTAAAGAAAGAACAGCTTTCAGACGGGCTTTTTTTTCAGGCCGGTCTTTCATTTTCTGAAGAATCGTAAGATTTTCTTCCCGAAGCTGTTTTGCAGATTCCATATTGCTGACGCAGCCCAGGAAGAATTCAAGGAATTCGGATTCGGAACGGAAACGGAAGGAATCTTTGATTCCGCCTTCGCTGCGGGCAAAATCAACCTGACGGTTCACCAGCCATGGGTCCAGGCCGATTTCTTCCAGTTTTTCTTCCCATTCCTTCTGTGAGGAACATTTATCCACGCGGGATTCCAGATAGTCCCGAACCGCATTATAGGGACGCTCCTGACGGAGCAGCCCGTCCCATCTGTGTGAAATATCCTCTATCAGATCCGAAGACCGGGCAATAAAGAAAATACGGTCTGGCCTGTGGGACATATCACGGTTCTGATACAGCAGTTGACCGATGAGCAGATGCTCCCCCGGTTCCTGACCAAAGAAGGGAGAATTAAAAACCGTCACCAGATCCAAAATGATGATGGCCGGCCGTTCGGGAATCAGGTACTGTTGCATGGTTTTATCGCCCCCGGATTGAAGATGCTGAACAAAACGCCGCTGTTCCGGACAGAATACGCTGAAAAAAAATGAAAGAAGTGTGGTTTTGCAGGTGCCGTTTTCCGCATAGATCATGCCGTGATCGGCCCGTCTGTTTCCGCTGTAAACCGGGAAATGCGCATTCCGGAATATATTTCCTCCGGCAATAATATCACTGACATAAAATTTACAAAGACGGTACATCAGAATTATCCTTTTTTTTATTTTCGTTCTGTTCGGACAGGAAGTCACGGAATGCGTGAAATGTATAAACCATTCCTTCCCGGATAGCTGTCTGATAAGCCGGTGTGGGACGGTATTCCCTTTCGCCGGACTGTTCCTCAAATGCAAGCAGATATTCAGTTTCAACCATATGTTTCAGCACATGATCTGCAAGTTCTTTCCAACTGTGACCGCGGCCGACTCTTTTTATATCCGGATTTTCTTCCGGAAGTTCTCTCAGTCTCTGCGCCACTGTCCGCACCTGGGGGTGAAAGAGATCATCAGATTCATCCATGGTGCTTTCAGCATGGGCAAAACGCCGAAGTATATCAATAACATCCCCGGCCGTAATCACTCCCAGATCTTCCACAGGAGCATCCAGATCCTCTTCTGACGGGAAAAAAGCAGTGGCAATGGCGCAATGGATACAGAGAATATCCGCAGATTTGAGATCACTTCGGGCCAGCAGTTTGCCATAGTCTGTCACATTCATGGCAAACAGGCTGTCTGCATTAAGGGAAGACAGGCGCAGTCCCTTATCTTCCAAAGCCAGCAGTTGCAGTTCCATAGCTCTGAGTCCCTCTTTTACCATTGTGCGGAATTCATCTTCTGCCTGAAACTGCTGAAGCAGTTCCGCTGTTTCTGACTGGTTCTGTGAAACAATTCCTTTTTTTCCGTAACTGTAGGCCAAACTGAAATAAATGAGGCGGTTCGCCCGATAGATATTCTCAATGTTCATTTTTTATCCTGATAAAGTTACAGTATAACCGGCTCGCTCCGGGAACCGGAAGATGTTTGCAATATCAGCTCATGTCCCCGGTACTGTCGCCCATCCGGCAATAACATGCAAAACTTCTCTTCCGGATTTTTCATGGAAATGTCAAGTCTCCATTTGCGGGATACATGGCTGTCGGCAAGACAATGAAATACAGCCATTGCCACAGCTACCGGCATTACAGGACTTTCCCGGATTTCAGATGCCTCTTTCAGTACCACGCTCAGCAGGGTATCACCTGCGGACTGCACTGCTGTCTGAAGAAGCACAAAAGCCGGGTTCATAAGTTCTTCGTTCAGCTCGGATGTATAGCGATGCAGACTTTCTTCTTCTATTTCATGCACGGGCAATGAACGGTCGCGGGAAGGATTCCGGCGTTCCAGCGCACGGTCGCAGGCTTCAATGACTGTGGCCGGATTAAAAAGGGTTTTGCAGACCGGGGGATCAAAGCGGGCAATGAACTGTCTGCCAATATCCGCTGCTCCTGTTTCTTCCAGAAGACAGACCCGGCGCATGACTTCATCTGCAGTCGGCAGAATACCGGCAGCCCGTTTGCGGAAGAGTTTATGGCTGTGCTGATCATATTCATCCGGAAGATGAAGTAGTTCTGCGGAAAGAATCAAAAGATGAACATTAAGTTTTTCAAGGTGTTCAGCCAGTTTTTGCAGTTTGTGCTGCTGTGCATTTTCATTTTTACTGCTGCGGTCATCTGTATTTTCGGCGGTATGCAGGGGGATATTCATGAGTTTATCCCGTATCATGTGCTGCAGTTTGCTGCTTTCTGTCTGAATCTGCGTGGAATGATGCCCACCTTCGTCTGACAGAGCCATGAGTTTCTCAAAGTCAACCGAACGGATACTGCGCCGGATAGCCCGGCGCAGTGTACGGATTTCATGGGATTTGCGCATACACTGCTTCCGGTTCTGCTCTGCCACACTGATGGCATCATCCACATTTCCCCGTTCAATGAGAAGCCTGATTCGCAGGTTTCCGATGGCGGTGGCATCCAGTGCTCCGGTTTCGAAAAGGCCAAAATACGCCATATAGCCTTCTTCTGTCAGGGTGTAAAGAGCGGTTGATCCTTCTCCGGTATAGATATTTTTGATGAGCCAGAATTTTCGGGTGAGAAACTGCCCGGATGTACCATCGAAATATTTGTATGCAAAGGGAAGATAGCGGTTTTCCCGGTTGGCAAGGTGATCGAAGATTTTGTGCAGCACTTCCAGCAGTGCTTCATGCGTAATATCAGATTGCCGGACTTCGGCCTGTTTTCTGGCCAGTGGCAGAATTTTTTCAATTACCTCATTCCGGCTGACACCGGCATTGTATTCGGTCATTTCGGATATAACATCCAGTATGGCAAAAGCCAGCCAGATGACATCCACACTTTCCCATGCTTCATGCCGGTCATCTTCATCGCTTTGGCGCAGGCGTCTGCTTTCCAGTTCATAGATGGGGCGCATAATCAGCCCGGAACGGATGACGCTGGTAACATCAGTTTCAAAGGTGCGGGGTGTATCCGGCATGGAAAGATCAGCAGCCGGAGAGGAAGCCTGTTCAAAGATAAAAGGAATAGATGGGGTGGCGGGATGTATATTTTCCATGCTGTTTGTTCCATTTTAAGACTCAGGGATAAAATAACCTGGACATTTCAGTAGCGGGACTTTCGTACTGATATTTTTTAATTTATAAATCAGTATATTATATAAAATCAGCATGAACAGTATCATGGATGTATCGTATAACTATTTGTATTTATTATGTATAAACAAAAATCAGCATTTTCTGAAAACATAATAATATAAGATAGTTAAATTTTAATCAGTTCGTGCAGACCCACTACTACATGACCAATTTAGATTTTATGGTATCAATTCCCCTCTTGAGAGGGGCAGGGGTGTGTTTTGGGTGTGCAATTCCGGACACACCCCTGCCCCTCTCAAGAGGGGAATATATAAAATTCAACGTGGTCCTGTAGTAGTGCTACACAAGTAATGCTGAATTGAATTTCCGGATAAAATAACGGATTGAGCGTATATGATTATACTGATCCAATTTTGGTTTTATCCGGCATGATTTTTGCCTGACGGGCTGAAAGTGAAAAATCATCCGTTTTTGGCCTGAAAAACCCCGCATACGGGCTGAAAAAACTGTTTTGGCGCATACGCAATTTCCGTGCCAAAGAAAACCAAAATTGGATCAGTATATGAGGCAATGATAATTTTATGAAGAAAATCATTATCCCATCCGGCTCTGAATCGTTTTAGTTTATAATGTTTCAACTTTGGTTTTTTTCGGCATAATTTTTGCAATGAGGTCAGAACCGGAAAAAATCATCCTTTCTGACCTGAAAAACCCTTCGGACAGGCTGAAAAAACATGTTTCTGACGGCAGGCAATTTCTGTGCGATAAAAAACCAAAGTTGAAACAGTATAATCATATTTCTCAGGGCTGCCCTGTCCCATTTTCATCGGATTACATTTCTCCACAATAAGTAGGGTTCCATATATTTTGTGGTATACTGATCCAATTTTGGTTTTATCCGGCATGATTTTTGCCTGACGGGCTGAA
>CAZHPS010000278.1:0-9226 GCA_964534335.1 uncultured Desulfobacterales bacterium | reverse complement strand
TTCCGGCATATACGCAATTTCCGTGCCAAACAAAACCAAAATTGTTTCAGTATATATCTATTTTCGGCCTGTCCGGAGTGTTTTTCAGGTCAGAAAGGATGATTTTTTCCCGTCCGGACCGCATCGCAAAAATCATGCCACAAAAACTGGAACAGATTCCCACAACCCGGTTCCCAAAGCCTTTGCCTGACGGTTTAAGCAATTTCTGTGCCACAAAAAACCAAAGTTGAAAAATTATAATATATAAAATCACAATTATTTGGTGTTTGTCAATATACTGAAACAATTTTGGTTTACTTTGGCATGATTTTTGCCTGACGGGCTGAAAATGAAAAATCATCCGTTTTGGGCCTGAAAAACTCCGCAGAAGGGCTGAAAAAAACTGTTTTGGCGCATACGCAATTTCCGTGCCAAAGAAAACCAAAATTGGATCAGTATATATATTGTTCATGTTATTTCTGGACGACTCCTAAATGAATGAGGCTATCTGCCTGGGTTCTGCTCCAGACGCATTTTCCTGTTTCAATGGCAGCCTGACAATGAATTTCGTGCCTTTTTCCCTCTCTGATTCCACCTGCATTGTTCCTTTGTGATTATTGGTGATGATAAAATAGGAAATGGAAAGCCCCAGCCCGGTTCCGCATTCTGCGGATTTTGTGGTGAAAAAGGGTTCAAAAACACGGTTCTGCGTATTTTCATCCATGCCGGGGCCGCTGTCTTCCACTTCCATAAAAACTGAATCATCCTTCTGGTACACGCGCAGAATGATTCTGGGAAGCATGGAATATTTTCCGGGATTGGCGTTGGCTCCGCATTTTTGGAAAGGCTGATCAGAAAACATGGCCTGGGCCGCATTCCGGAGCAGATTGAGAAGCACCTGCTCAATTTCAGTATCCATGCAGATCACTTCCGGCAGTTCCGGATCAATTTCCCTTATCACTTCAATATTGCGGAAATCGTATTTTCTTGCCATATCATAATCATGAGATGCAAGTTCTACTGTTTTATCAATAAGTTCTGCCAGATTTACCGGACACATCCTTGATCCGCTTCCCCGGCTGAACCGAAGCATATTGTCAACAATTTTTGCTGCGCGTTCCCCGGATTTCCGGATTCCATCAAGAAACTGAAAAATATGGCGATGTTCCAGATAACTGCGTATGGTGTTCAGATCAGTTCCGCATGCTCTGGCTGTATCAAGATTCACAGACAGAAGGGGAGAGATTCTGCGCTGTATGTTCTGGACACTTTGAAGAATTCCGCCCAGAGGATTGTTGATTTCATGGGCCATGCCTGCGGCCAGCCGGCCCACACTGATCATTTTTTCAGACTGTATGATCATAGATTCCATTCGGATTCTTTCGGTAATATCGTCAATCCGGATAACGGTTCCCCCGGTACTGTCAGAGCCCAGAGGATAGACAATGACATCGGAAAAACATTTTTGATCTGCTTTTTCCCATGCCAGACGTTCCAGGCTTCCTGCCCTGTTTTCCTGAATCAGTTTTTGTATACTTTCCCTGTCTTCAGGTGAAAACGGAAGCATATCATACAAAATTCTTCCTTTTGCAGCCGCAGCCGGTATTCCTGTCATTTTTTCCGATTCCCGGTTCCACAGTATCACCCTGCCCATGTTGTCAATGCCGGCCAGCATGGAAGGCATGTGACGGATAATTCCGGCCAGCAGATTTCTCAGGCAGTGCATTTCCTCTTCCGCATGTTTCTGTTGCGTTATGTCAACACCCATTTCCAGAATCAGGGGGGAACCGTCAATATCCGGCAGATAATTATCATATATCCTGTAGATCCGTCCGCTGGATTTATCAGTCCATTCCCACTGCTGCGGAGCATGGGAATCAAATACGGCAAAGGTGGGACAGTTTTTGCAGGGCGCATCGCTATTATTAATAATTTCATAGCATAACCTGTTTTCCGGATTACCGAAAATCTCCCGGAAACGGCGGTTGGCAAAACGCACAGAATAATCAGGGGCCTGGAGATATACAAACGCGGGAATGGCCTCAAGAACTGAAAACAGCCTTTTTTTCTCAAAATCAAGCAGTTCCTCCCGATGCCCCAGTTCCATGATAAACTGCTTCTGCTGGAGATTCCGGTAAGCGGTCTTAGACATCAGATTGGCAATGAGAAAAAGCGTCTGGGAGATTGCCCTGAACTGCTCCGGCGGCATAACCGGAACCTCGTCTAATGCTTTCCTGAATTCGCTTTCATCCGCGCCGATTTCACGGGCATACTGCATCATTTTTTCCATATTCAGATATTCGTTGCGCACCTGACCGATAAGCCAGTTTGCAATATGATGCTCTCCCGCGCTGATGCTTGCCCCGCCATCCCACAGTCCGCCGCTCAGGCAGGGACGGATAACCGGCCCGGATGGATTGTAACTGCCGATGACCGAATCCGAGTGCATACAGTTGCGCCGCCCTTTTTCTGTTTTCCGGATAATGTCTTTGCAGAGACGGCAGAAACCGCTGGGTTTGGTAAGGGGTTTTCCCTCAGGTGTGGTGATAAGTGAGGCCACGCCCGCTGCTTTGGCAAAGGCATCCTGAATTTTCTGTATTTCATCCATATCAAAAAGATCGGAAAAGCAGAGCGTTTCCTCTGCTGTGCGGGAAAAGGGGGAAAAAGGATTCTGCGGACATTCCTGAACCTCCTCAGCAGATTTTCCAAGCAGTGCCTCAATTTCCGCAGCCCGCTCACGGAGCATTTTGAGTTCAGTGATGAGTTCATCCCTGTTTTTGTACTGGTTCATGCACAACATCCTATTTTTTCAGGGGCATTGGCCCGGCAGAGTATCAATGGACAATACGATGACTGTCTCATCTTCAAATTTCCACCGGATATTTGTATCAAAAATCCGTGTGCCGAAAATGTTTTTTTTGGGGTTCCGGGAATAATACGCAGGTCTGGGATCATTTCCGAGCATTTCAGAAATCAGGCTGCGGAAACCGGGAATGCCTTCCTGCTCTTTTCTGATGCAGATTTCCAAAGCCGCATCGGAAAAAATCACCGGAATTTTCCGGGGCCGCTCAGAGGCAAATCCGGCCTGTGCATGGGGAATGCTGTCCGCATATGGAAGATAGGGTTTGATGTCCAGCACCGGGGTTCCATCCAGCAGGTCAATGCCTTTGAGAAAAAGTCTTGTTTTCCCATCATCCCTGCTTATCTTTTCCAGTTCCACAGCAGAAATTCCTATGGGAGATGGCCGGAATCCGGAACGTGTGGCAAAAACACCTGTGCGTGTATTGCCGCCCAGCCGGGGAGGACGCACTGAAAGTCTCAATTTTTCCCTGTTTTCATTCAAAGAGGCGTGAAAGACAAAAACAATCCAGATATGGGAAAAATCCTCCAGTCCCCTGAAAGCCTCTTCCCGGTCATAGGGATGGAATATTTCCAGCACGGCAGTGGCCTGTGAAACCAGTCCGGGCTGGCGGGGGATGCCAAATTTTTCTTTGAAACAGGAGCGGATAATGCCTATGGTTTCAAAGGTGAAAACAGTTTTTTCATCTTCGGTTCTGTTCATTTTTGAAAGTCTGCTTTGTTTGTCTTTGCGTTCCCTGTCTGCCACAAAGTCACAAAGGTTCACAAAGGTTAATATGCTGTTATTTTTCATATTATAGTTTTTTTGCCAACTTTTGTCCTCTGCAAAACCCGATGGAGTAGTGCAAAAATTAAGCGGAGCGGTTTTTTGCACAGAGGACAAAAGTTGATGAAAATACTATACATATTTTTTAAAGAGGGTAAAGAAGTGTCAAACTGAAAGTCCGGCCTTTGGATGAGGCACTGCCAGCATGAATAAATTTGGCATTTATCCGCCATCTTGGTGAAACTTTGCGTCTTTGTGTCTTTGTGGCAGAAAAAAATCCGGGACAGGTAATTTTTTTGATGAATTCTTTCTCAGATTTTATAATAGCATATTTCCTGTGAACAAAGCAACAAATTTAGTTTCTGAAAGCATATCACAAAATGAATTTTATCCATATAACGGCATTTGCAAAAAAAACTCTTGTATAAAAAATGCAATTTGCGTAAACCATTTTTTTCAAACCGGGTACGAACGACCGGTTTGAAATCTGAACAGGGAGAAAAAAATGCACTACGAGGGAAACATTATCAGACCGCCCAGTGAGGCATACAGTATTTTATTACAGGCAACTGTGGGATGTTCCCACAACAAATGCACCTTTTGCGGAGCCTACAAAGGGGAAAGGTTCAAAATCAAGTCTGATGAAATTATCATGGCCGACATCGCGTATGCGGCAAAGCATTATGCGGATGTGCGCCGTGTGTTTATCTGTGACGGGGATGCCCTGATTATCCCCCATAAACGTCTGCTTGCCATTCTGCAGGAAATCCGCAGACAAATGCCCTGGATCACAAGGGTGGGACTCTATGCCAACACCAAAGGCATTGATCTGAAAACGCCTGAACAGTTGCGGGAACTTGCGGAAAACGGTATCGCGATTGCGTATATGGGGCTGGAAACCGGGGATGATGAAACCCTGAAGAATGTGCACAAGGGAGCAGATTCAGACAAAATGATCCGCATGGGCAGAAAAATCCGGGAGGCCGGAATAAAACTGTCCATTACAGTTCTGCTGGGAATTGCGGGAAAAGAGCGTTCTGACATTCATGCAAGAGAAACCGGACGGGTTCTTTCAGCCATTGATCCGGAATATGTTGGCGCGCTGAGTCTGATGCTCATTCCCGGAACGCCCATGTATGATGATTATGTTTCCGGTAAATTCAAACTCATTGAACCTGACGAAATGCTGATGGAACTGCGCACCATCATTGAACATACCAATATGAGCAGAGGGCTTTTTCACGCAAACCACGCGTCCAACTATCTGCCCATCAAAGCCCGGCTGCCAAAGGACAAGACAGCGACTTTGCACACCATTGATCAGGCCCTTTCCGGCAGAATCCGGCTGAAACCGGAATGGATGCGGGCGTTGTAGTGCTTCATTTCACTTAAAATTGTAGGTCGGATTAGCACAGGCGTAATCCGGCATCCTGACTTAAAATTGTAGGTCGGATTAGCGCAAGCGTAATCCGACATCCTGACATTACTTCGAAATACAGCCACAATTTTAGGTTAAACAATGCAGTAGATTTTTTGTTTCCATAACATTCTGTCAAATCAAAGGAGTGTCAAACTTGCAGTTTGGCACTCCCGCACAAAGATTATCCGCCTTGCGCTGTGATATTGATCCGGAAGTTGGGAAAGCAGAAAAAAATTATGCCGGATAAGATACATCCGATAAAAATTGAGGGAAATTGGGATATTGGCTATCCTCTTGATATTCATACCGTCAGCAGTCAGTTTATTGGGTATGATGAGGAGGGAAAACAGAAATTTGAAACTGAGAGAAGCCAACTGGGAGAACTCGTCTATAAACTCAGATACAGATTCGATAAAAGTGTTATTCCCGAAATAATTGAAATTGTATTGAGTGTTGCCAGATACAAAACAATTGATGTTATTATTCCGGTGCCGCCTTCCAATATACACAGGTCTTTTCAGCCTGTTTTTGAAATAGCAAAATCTTTGGGTGAAAAACTGAATCTGCCGGTATTGTCTGATGTTGTCCAAAAGATTAAAAATACTTCTGAACTGAAAAATATTGGAGATTTTGAACAGCGATCCGGAATACTTTCAGATGCCTTCAGCATTTCATCTGATGCTGCCATTAGAGGAAAGACTGTCATGCTGTTTGATGATTTATACAGATCAGGATCAACGCTTACAGCCATTACCCGTGTTTTGTATGATCAGGGACATGTTCAAAAAGTCAAAGTTCTGACTTTGACTAAGACAAGGAGCAAGTCATGAAAAAAATTTTTATTGGTGGATCAAGACGGTTAAGTCATTTAAACAGGGATATTCTGACGAGAATTGACAATATTATTGCCAGTTCTTTCACGATACTGATAGGTGACGCCAATGGTGCGGACAAATCAGTGCAGAAACACTGTGCGGGAATCAATTATCAAAATGTGATTGTTTTTTGCAGTGGCAGTGAATGCCGGAACAATATCGGAAACTGGAGAACATTTCATATCAGTGCGGAAAAAAAAACACGGGATATTCATTTCTATACTGCCAAAGATTTGGAAATGGCAAAAGAGGCTGACTACGGATTTATGATATGGGACGGAAAAAGTAAAGGAACATTCAACAATATAAATGAGTTGACCAAATTATCAAAAAAGGTTCTGGTATATTTTCAGCCGCAGGGAAAATTCCATAAAATTTCAGCAGTCAGGGATATTGAAAAACTTCTTGCCAATTGTGACAAAATTTTTCGTGAGGAATTTGAAAAAAAACTTCATTTGCTGAAGAAAGAAAATTATACTGATCCAATTTTGGTTTTATCCGGCATGATTTTTGCCTTACGGGCTGAAAGTGAAAAATCATCCGTTTTTGGCCTGAAAAACCCTGCATACGGACTGAAAAAACTGTTTTGGCGCATACGCAATTTCCGTGCCAAAGAAAACCAAAATTGGATCAGTATATGACAAAATATTGGATCAGCATTTTTTTATGTTTCCCAAGCAAAGAGTGGAGCAGACTCCTCTGTAAGTCATCCGCTGATCCCTTACGGAAATGCAGGCAGGTGATACGGATTTATGAAACATCTTGAAATGGATACATAAGAAGAACTCCGGATGATGATGGATGAACAGGAAAGAAATTTCTCACGGCAGGATTTCTGAACCTCATTTTTTCACAGATATTTTTACTGTCTGTTTTCAAAAGGATATTATGGAAAAATTTGTTAAAATTCATATTGAAAAACTGCCGGAAGGTGTTTATCTGGCAACTTCAGATGAAATACAGGGCCTGATTGCACAGGGTCGGACAATAGCAGAGACATTGGAAATTGCCCGTGATGTGGCTCGCAAAATTGCAGAATCACAAATGGAAAAGCATAATGAGATTCTGCTGACTCAGGGGGAAATATCCGGGTCATTTGATTATCCTTTGCTGGTAAACATCTGATTATGGGCAGGTTATCAGGTTTTCGTTATCGGCAGATTATAAAAAGGCTGAAATCTCTCGGATTCCGATTTGATCGTCATGCGGCAGGCAGCCATGAGATTTGGTTTAATTCTCTCACAAACCGTTGTAACTGTTCCCAATCATTCGGGAGATATGCCGGAAGGCACATTGCGGGCAATTTTGAAACAGGCGAATATCAGTGCTGATGATTTTTTGACACTTTAGTCGATTTCCGGAAAAGAATATACCTCAGATTTGACAACTTTCCGAAAGTTGTCAAATCGTTCAGGTGACTGAACAGGGACATTCATTTTCAGAAATCACCTTAAACTCAAAAATGGAGGCGGTTTCATTATGAAATGGAAAGGGCATATAAGCGTCAACCCTGAAATATGTCATGGAAAAGCCTGTGTCAAAGGAACCCGTGTGATGGTATCCGTTGTTCTTGACAATCTGGCAGAAGGGCAGAGCCCGGAAGAAATCATCCGCAGTTATCCCGCTCTGACCCCCGAATCTGTAAAGTCTGTTTTGGCTTATGCGGCAGAGCTTGCACGGGAACAGATCGTTGCCATACCTGCATAAAAGATAAAACTGAGAGAAGAAAAGGAAAAGATTGACTATTGATCCAGACTTTCAGTCCGGCAATCCCGGATGAACAGTTTAATGCCTGATTTTATGGTATTGATTCGGAAGTTGGAAAAACAGAAAAAACAGGATACTCAGCATCCTATTTATCTTTGTAAATACCAATTCAAAACACGTATGAAACGCAGAACATCAGGAGATAATTTTATGCAAACAATTGAATTTGAAAGCAAGTCATATAATGGAATTATACAGATTCCGAAGATACATAAAGACTGGTATGACAAAACCCTGAAAGTTATTCTGTTCAAAGGCAGCGAACCGGAAATCAGAAAAAAAGATACTGAAAAATCAGACATTATCCGTTTTTTTGACCGGTTCAATGCAGATTTGACAGATTACAGATTTAACCGGGATGAGGCAAATGAACGATAAATATTTCCTGGATACCAATATTCTGATTTACAGTATCGGCAATATCATACCGAAAAAAAGGATAGCTGTCAATATGATAGGCAAAAATGCTGTGATTTCAACACAGGTCATTGCTGAATCCGCAAATGTGATGCAACGTAAACTAAAATACAGTTATTCAGAAATACGCACTGTAACTGACAGATTTGCAGAGGAAATGAATCTGCATATCATCACGCACCGTAATGTCAGAACCGCTTTTGATATAGCGGAAAAATACGGATATTCTTATTATGACAGTCAGGTGATTGCTGTGGCATTGGAATCCGGCTGTGCTGTTCTTTATTCAGAAGATTTGCAGCATAATCAGATAATTGAACAACATCTCAGAATTATGAACCCTTTTCAGAATGTCTGAGTGTTACATCCTGATTGCATGACAGATGTTTATAACAGTAATTAATCATTAAGTATTCATCATTATCCATATAAAAAGAAGGAGAAAACAATGCGTCAGAATACCAGTGAATGCCGTATCGCAGATGATACGCGCTGCATCAACACCATCCGCACCCTTGCTGTGGATGCGATTCAGAAAGCCAATTCCGGACATCCGGGCGCGCCGATGGGCATGGCCCCGGCAGCTTATGTGCTGTGGACCCGTGTGATGAAACACAATCCCAAAAATCCGCAATGGCCGGATCGGGATCGATTTGTGCTGTCCGGCGGCCATGCTTCCATGCTGCTTTACAGCCTGCTGCATCTGACCGGATATGATCTGAGTCTCGATGATATTAAAAATTTCCGTCAGTGGGGCAGCAGAACACCCGGACATCCGGAATACGGTCATACTCCGGGAGTGGAAACCACAACCGGCCCGCTGGGACAGGGTGTTGCCAACGCTGTTGGCATGGCTATGGCCGAACGTCATCTTGCTGCGCGTTTCAACCTGGAAGGCCATGAAATTGTGGATCATTACACCTATGTGACATGCGGTGACGGCGATATGATGGAAGGCGTGGCCCATGAAGCCGTGTCTCTGGCCGGGCATTTGGGATTGGGAAAACTGATCTGCATTTATGATGACAACAAAATTTCCATTGAAGGCAGCACTGATATTGCATTTACCGAAAATGTGGGACTGCGGTTTGAAGCCTGCAACTGGCATGTGCAGAAGGTCGCGGACGGCAATGACATTGACGC
>CAZHPS010000277.1:0-9233 GCA_964534335.1 uncultured Desulfobacterales bacterium | reverse complement strand
GGAATTATAAAATATCACCACAAAAATGACCAGGTTATTTTGTTACAAGCACTTAGCTGTCCATATCATTCTGTTTCCATCTGTCCTGTTCCCTTACATCCCTTTTTGCCTGCTTAAATGTTCTTTTGACCGGAGGCAGATCCGGGGTTTTCCCGTTCAGAAGCTCTTCTATGGTCATTATCTGTATTCTGGCAAAATCTTTGTTCCAGCCGGATGAATGATAGAAATCCGCTTCTGCCGCTGCTGTTTTCATATCCCCTGTGGGTTCGTTCAGTGTGATGAAGATGCCAATCTGCGCGTTTTCATTGTTCACAGTGCCGATTAAATCCCGGATGTCCTTTGCCCCGGCTTTGCCGCTTTTCACCTGAACAATGATCCGTTTTGCCTTTTCGCTGCTGTCATCAATGAAATTAATGACTCCGTCAATGCCTCTGTCCCTTCCCTTCTTTTGGACACCGCCGACCGGTTTTGCCTGAACCAGAGACAATGCCCACCACTGAAACTGATACCGGTTTTCCTGCGCCAGTCTTTCTGCTCCGGCCAAATCTTCAGGTTCTCCGATGACATCATAATCTCTGCGATCTGTCAGATCAAAAGCGTCTTTTAATCTGTATTTGAGCAGTGATGTGGAAAGATGCGTGATGTCGATTCCTATCCATTTTCTGTTCAATTTTTCCGCAGCATGAATGGAAGTCCCGCACCCGCAAAAGGGATCAAGAACGGTATCGCGTTCGTTACTGCTGGCCTGAATGATTCTGTCCAATAAGGCAAGCGGTTTCTGCGTGGGATAACCAAGCCGTTCTGTTGCCATTGGATTTATCGGCTGGATTAACCACCAGTCTTCAGGATGTTTCCCTTTGGGATTCAAATCATATCCTTCATATATTTTGTTTTTCCTGTGGGCTTTTGCATAGCTGCTTTTGGGTCTGCTTAAAATTTCATCTGAATAGGGAATTCTTACGGAATCCAGATTAAATGTATAATTGCAGGTTTTTGTGTATCTGAACAGAATATCATGCTTATTCCCGAAATCTTTTCTGGAAACACCGCCGCCCGAATAACACCATACGATTTCATTCCTGAAGTTTTCTTTCCCGAATATCGAATCCAGAATAATTTTCAGATAATGACTCATGGTCGGATCACAATGAAGATACAGAGTGCCTGTTGCTTTTAATACTCTGTGAAGTTCAATTAAGCGGACAGTCATCATTACCAGATAGGCCGTGACCTGATTGGCTCCGATAAAATCCCTTAAGGCACTTGTCATTTTTCCCACATGTTCAGGCGCATCCGCAATCAGTTCATGGTATGTTTCCTGTGCTTTTCTGTCCCAGTGCCATGTGTCCTCAAATGCGGTTATCCGGGCATCAGAATTTTCTATGCTTTCATCTTTGAAAATAACATCATAATTCCGGTTGGAATTGAACGGCGGATCAAGATAAATCAGATCAGCACTTTCCGCAGGGATATGTTCACGGAGTATCTTTAAATTATCTCCGTAAAACAGTGTATTTTTTGTTATTGGATTCATTTGATTCTCTTTGTATGTATAACTTATACCGGTTCGCCATTGGTTTTATACAATGCGGAATGCAAAACCGGAGGAGTGCAAAAATTGAGCGGAGCGGTTTTTTGCACACACGGAACGGTGAAAAAGACTGACAATATTGTATAAAATCAACAGCGATTTGGTATTATACCGATTCTCCATTGAAAATATACTTATGATTCACTTTCCCACAGAGGACACAGAGAGAAAAAACCACAGAGAACACAGAGGAAATAATTCACCTTATTGTATAATTTCTATAGCGAATTGGTATTATATACCATTACTAAGAAGATTTGATGGTAAAGCCGCGAATTGCACGAATGACACGAATTACGGTTTGTGCATCCGTGCAGATTCGTGTTATTCGTGGCTGTTTAAACTGTACCGGCACTTAAAACATTTTTATAAATTCTGATAAGGAAAGCCTTTCGAATGCGGTATGTTACAGCCGAAATGTTTGAGGTAACGGTATATATTAAATATGAAAAAATCGATATTATGGTCATAGAGTATTTTTGTCATACCATTCCCAATCTTGCTTTGGCAGAGCGCAGTTTGGCATAAAGATGTTCCCGACCCGGCTCCGGGGGATTGCATACTTACTCAAACATCGTCACCTCACCCGGCTTCCGGATCTGACGGCTGATGCGCTCCTTCATTTTTCTTTCCATGATCACTATATCCTCTGCCCGGAAAGGCTGGCCGCGTTTGAGAAAAACATCGCCTGTGTCACTGTGAAAATACACCCTGCGGGATTGGATGCCGCCCACATCCCTGCTTACAACCCGGAAGGATTCGGTTTTCAGAAATTCCAGCACAAAACCGACATTTTTTCTTCCCATGCAGTTTTCCGCAGGAATGGCCGGAAGAATGCGCGCTCCGCCAAAGACCTTTGCCACCAGCCGGTGACGTTCTCCGCCCAGATTCATAATCCGGTTAATGAGAAGTTCCATGGCATTGATGCCGTAACGGGCTGACATGTCAAAATGTTTCAAATCCGGTTTGCCGGGCAGGAGAATATGGTTCATTCCCCCAATCCGGGAAACCGGGTCAAACATGCACACGGCCACGCAGGAGCCCAGAAGAGTGGAAATCAGTACAGGATGGCAACTGGCATAATATTCCCCAATATGAATCCGAATATGCTGCTTGATTTTCCGTATGGCCGGGGCATATGTGAACATGTCAAACATGCTCATCTGCTGCATGCCCGCATGACTGCGCTGCATATGGCTTCCAGAGGAAGCACTTTATCCACCCCGCCCCGTTTGATGGCCTCATTGGGCATACCGAAAACAACGCAGGATGCCTCATCCTGTGCGATATTGTAGGCTCCCATCTCCTTCATTTCCGCCATTCCCCGCGCGCCGTCATCCCCCATTCCGGTCATAATGACGCCCACAGCATTGGAACCCGCGTAGCGTGCGGCAGAGCGGAACAGCACATCTACAGATGGCCTGTGACGGCAGACCAGAGGGCCGTCTTTGACTTCCACATAATATCTGGCTCCGCTGCGTTTGAGAAGAATATGCCTGTTCCCCGGCCCGATAAGCGCACGGCCACGGAGAACACTGTCCCCGTTTTCCGCCTCTTTCACTTCTATGCGGCAGAGATCATTGAGACGTTTGGCAAAGGCCCGTGTGAAATTTTCCGGCATGTGCTGCACAATGACAATGCCGGGACAATCCAGCGGAAAGGTTTCCAGAAACAGGCGCAGAGCCTCGGTTCCGCCTGTGGACGCTCCTACTGTCACCACTTTTTCCGTTGTCTGCACCATTGCATTGTGTGTGGGCGGAGGCATGATGGCATCGGCTGTCAGTTTTTTTTCCACACGGGGAAGTCCGGGGGAAATACGTTTGATTCGCGCGCGCACCGCAGCCCGCACCGAGTCACAGATGGTAATACTGGACTCTTCCAGAAATTTTTTGGCTCCCAGTCTGGGTTTGAGAATAATGTCCACCGCGCCGTATTCCATAGCTTTGAGAGTGGTTTCACATCCTTTTTCTGTAAGGCTGGAACACATCACCACAGGAATGGGATGCTGGGTCATGATTTTGCGGAGAAAAGTGATTCCGTCCATGCGCGGCATTTCCACATCCAGGGTGATGACATCCGGCACTTCCTTGTTGATTTTGGTGGCTGCAATATAGGGATCCGCGGCAGTGCCGATAACTTCAATATCCGGGGCTGAGTCCAGAATCTCTTTGAGTGTCTGACGCACCACAGCCGAATCATCAACCACCAGTACCCTGATTTTGTTTTTCATCCCGCATGAACCTCCCTGCTGGCTGATTTACAGACAAAACACGAACAAAGTATGGTGTACCGCCTTAGACCATACCCTGATACTGACATAAAGTTCAGACGGGAAATCAGCGTGTGCACTGAACTTTGTTCACGCGGCAGTTTATCATCCGTTCTGATAAAAAAAACATATCTCATTTTTCTGGAATGACATAAACCGGCCTGTTTAAATCCCCGACATCTGCCGGAACCCTGCCCTTACCATAATATTTTTCAAACACGCTGAGATAAATGCCGTTTTCCCTTATAAGATTCAGCCCTTCTCTGAATTTGTCCATATACTTCCCATAATCCGGATATTTCTTTGAAAAAATAACCTGACCCAGCAGATCCTGCAATACATCATTTGTGACTGCACACCTGTCAATCTCATTCGGATAGTTCATCCGAATAAAACTGAGTGCGCTTAATTCAGGAGCAAAAACAATATCACTGCGGCCTGCGTAAAGCTTTTTGAACATCTGTTCCATAGTTCCGACCTGTTCAACCTGCAGATCTTTGCTTTTCATCAAAATAGCCGAATCCGAACTTCCCATTATAACGCCGATTTTGTATCCTTTCAAATCCATGAGCGTTTTAAACTTAATTTCTTTGAATCTGTCTTTGAGATAAAAACCCATCTTTCTGTAAAAAAATAAAGGTACAGCATGAATATCCTTTCGTGATTCTTCGGGGAAATTCAATTCAGTTCCAAGCTGTGCCAGTTCTTTTCCTTCTGCAACATATGCTGTGGAACGTTTCAGGGGGTAAAATCTGAAAGAAGCTTCGCAGCCGGCTCCTTTGTATGCTTCACGGACAAGTTCGCAGAACAGACCTTTTTCCGGCAAAGAGTCGTCCATATACGGCGGATAAGCAAAAGCTGTTACTGCAATCTTCTCTTCAGCAGATACAGTAAATGAAAACACACAGGAAAACACTGTAAGCATAATGCACAGAATAACATTTTTGAACAAGCGGAATTTTTTTTCTGACAGTTTCATAATAAGCATCCTTAAATAATGAGTATTAAATGACAGTATCCCGGCAAATCAGAAATCATCATCCGCCGGGTCAGGGGCATCCAAATCCAGAAACCGTGCGGTTCCTGTTTCTGCATCATTCCCGTCTTTTTCATACTCCCCTGATTCTTCTTTTTTCACTTCTTCCGCATCCGGAATTTCGGCAGAACCACTGTCTTTGACAACAGCCAGTTCATCTTCAGACAGCACTTTGTCTATATCCAGAATAATAAGAAAGCCTTCATCCAGTTTTCCCATGCCCCGGATAAATCTGCTTTTGAGTTTTGTGCCCAGCCGGGGCGGAGGGGAAATCCGCGCTGCCTCCAGACTGATGACCTCTTTTACTGAATCTGCCAGCGCGCCCACCAGAGTCAGTTCCCCGTCAATCATAATTTCTGCAATCACAATGCAGGTATCCAGATTTTTTTCTGTCGCGTTCATCCCCAGTTTCAGGCGCAGATCAATCACCGGCACCACATTGCCCCGGAGATTTATCACACCGCGGAGAAAGTCCGGCATCCGGGGAACACGGGTAATTGTGGTATAATCAAGGACTTCCCGGACTTTTGAAATTTCAAGGGCAAAATTCTCTTCTTCCAGGGTAAAAGTAAGAAACTGGTTTGCCGCGCTTATTTCCATATAATCCATAAACATTCCTCCTTACCGGATCATGGCCGTAAAACCGGCCGCACTGAAACTGTTCTTTCCCACAGGGATTTCTTCTGTTTCGGCAAGTTCTGCCAGTTTGTATGCGTCCAGAATCAAAGCAACATTTCCGTCTGCCAGTATGGTCGAACCGGAAAAAACCCTTGCATTCCGGTAAAGTTTTCCCAGGGATTTGATCACTGTCTGATGCTCTCCGACAATATTATCCACCACCAGCCCCATCCGGAGATTGTTCAGACGTACAATGACAATCTGCTTCAGTCCCTTTCCTTCCCCTTTTATTCTGAAAAAATCCCGCAGATGGATATAGGGAATGATCTCGCCCCTTACATTCGCAAGGTTCCTGCCATGTGCATTTTTCACAGCTTCCTGCGTAAGTTCCATGCATTCTTCCACAACCGAAAGGGGCAGAACATAGGATGTGGGGCCGACTTCCACCAGAAGTCCCTCAATAATTGCCAAAGTCAGGGGAAGTTTCATGGTAATGGAGGTTCCCTTACCTTTTATGCTGCTGATTTCCACAGAACCGCGAAGATTTTCAATGCAGCGTTTCACCACATCCATGCCCACGCCCCGGCCCGATATTTCGCTCACTTCGCCCGCTGTGGAGAATCCGGGAAGAAAGATAAGGGAAAACAGTTCATTTTCAGACAACTGCGCGTCCGGCTGGATCAGGCCCATGCTGACGGCTTTTTTGTGTATGATGATCGTATCAAGTCCGGCGCCGTCATCGGAAATGCGGATCAGCACATTTGTGCCCGCATGTTCGGCTGCCAGCAGAATATTCCCTTTGACCGGTTTGCCGGAAGCTATACGGTCTTCAGGGGATTCAATGCCATGATCAATTGCATTGCGGATAATGTGCATGATGGGATCACCGAGCCGGTCAATCACGGTTTTGTCCAGTTCTGTTTCCCCGCCCTGCGTTTCCATGGACACGGCCTTGCCAAGTTCATTGGAAAGATCATATACCAGTCTTCTGAATTTTCCAAAAGTTGTGCTGACCGGAACCAGGCGGATGCTGATGGTGTTGTCTCTGAGTTCAGCAGTCAGCCGTTCCACTTCCTCGGCAATGGAAATCATTTCCGGATCCTCCAGAAGCAGGGAACGCTGACTCAGACTGGCCTGCACTGTCACCAGTTCTCCCACCAGATCCACCAGAATATCCAGTTTTTCCGCCCCCACCCGGATACTGGACGTCATCGCATCCTCCCGGTGTTTCCGGGATAAATTCCGCACATGCTCCTGCTCTGCCAGAGCAGATGCCACAGTATCAGAATCAGTGGCCCCTGCCGCGACCAGCATTTCACCGATTTTTCTCTGGGATTCCAAAGCCTTTTTCAGATCTGTGAGGGTAATGTCCCCGCGTTCAAGGAGAATATCACCGATGAGTTTGTATTTTCCACTTTCATCCATGATTTCTTCCCGGTGAATCAGGTCAATGTGCAGACGGCAGTTGTCCTCGGCAAAGATGAAAACCTCCCTGATGGCATCGGGTTTAAGGGAAGTGGTGAGGATGATGTTCCAGTGGATATAGCATTTCTGGGCGTTCAGCTTCTGTAAGCCCGGAATTGTGTGGGTATGCGCTATGACCTGGCATTCTCCCAGATTCCGGAGTTCATCCACCAGAAGTATGGGATTGGTGCCGTTGTCAAAAATATCCGGATCCGGCCGGAAGCGGATGCGGTATGTGGAGATTTCAGACGGCTCATCTGATACGTTTTCCTGAGCCGGAAAATCATCCGGCTTATAATCTTCAGGAATCAGTTTGCGGAGCAGACGGACAATATTTTCTGTCTCTTTTTCATCTGATCTGCCCTCTTCGGCCATTCCCCTGATATGGTCACAGGATACGAGTGTAAGATCCACAAGGGATTTTTTCATGGGAATGACACTGTGGCGGACCAGATCCAGAACAGTTTCAATTTCATGGGTAAAGGCCACAATTCTGTCAAATCCGAACATGGCCCCGGATCCCTTGATGGTGTGAAATGCCCGGAATACGCGGTCAATCAGTTCTTTTCTGTCCGGTGTCTCAGTCAGTTCCAGCAAAGCGGATTCAATGTCTGCAAGAAGTTCCGCAATTTCCTCAATATAGACTTCTTTGAACTTTTCCATGCAATCCCGTCCTCATGCAGAGGTCCGTCCGGATCCTGCCCAAATGCCATTAAATTAAGAATCCGGTGCAGAGATCCTGTTTACTCCGGATCAGCCTTTTCCCGCTTAACGCAGGGGCATTGGTCCGGCTCTGCGAACCTGTATAAATTCCCTCTTATCTCAGGACTTTTTTGATGACCGCCAGCAGTTGTTCAGGCCGGAAGGGTTTGACAATCCATCCGGTGGCTCCGGCCGCCTTTCCCTCCTGTTTTTTGGAAACCTGGGATTCAGTGGTCAGCATGATAATCGGCATAAATTTGTACCGGGCATCATTGCGAACCTGCCGGATCAGTTCTATGCCGTCCATCTTGGGCATATTCAGATCCGTCACCAGTATATTCACTTTGTTTGACCGGAGTTTTGTCAGAGCATCCTCCCCATCCACAGCCTCCACCACATCGTAACCGGCCTGCCTGAGAGTAAAGGAAACCATCTGTCTTACACTTGCCGAGTCATCTGCTGTCATAATCACCTTGGTCATTTATTCCTCCTATTCGGGTCTGGACACTTTGTCGGATGTCAGTCCTCCGGCAGTGAGCGCATTGACAACCGCCTCAGACATCCGATCCGCAAGCAGGGTTTTCCCCAGGGCTTCGGCAGTCACACGTGCGGAACACAGTATCTGTATCCCGGCAGTATCACATTCCGTCACTGATTCCAGATCCAGTATCAGGCCCCTGTATGTTTCAAAGCATTCCAGAAACATTTCCCGGAGCGCAGGTGCTTCATATATGGTAAACGGCCCTTCAATCTTTACAAGAGCGCAGCCATCTTTTTCTTCCCTTGTATAATTCATCTGATCCTCCCCTTTTGACAGTGAACAGTTGTCAGTTATCAGTGAACAGTTGTCAGTTATCAGTGAACAGTTATCAGTTGTCAGTTGTCAGTGAACAGTGAAATAAGCAGCCGAAATTTTTTGTGTATCAAAAAAGTCGGATTTTTCAGAAAAACCGGGGTTCCTGAAAAATTTATACCAATTCTCCATTGATTTGATACAATACCGTCAGTTTTTCCGCTGTTGAGAGTGTGCAAAAAACCGCTCCGCTCAATTTTTGCACTCCCCGGTATTTGCATTCCGAATTGTATAATACCAATTCTCCATTGAAAATATACTTATGATTCGGTTTCCCACAGAGAACACAGAGAGAAAAAACCACAGAGAACACAGAGGAAATAACTCACTTTATTGTATAAATTCAATAGCGAATTGGTATAAAACCAATGGTGAATCGGTATTATACATGAAAACAAAGGGAATGGTACTTATCAGTGAACACTTGTCAGACTCCGGTTCCCTGAACCCTGACAACTGTTCACTGATATACTATAGCCTTTAAGAAAATACTTTTGGGGTTTCAAGTAGGTTGGGTGAGGAACGAACCCCAACAGAATCAGGATGTTGGGGTTCACTGTGTTCACCCCAACCTACCCAAAATAATTATCTTAAACACTATATTACTCATAAGATTTGATGGTACAGCCACGAATTGCACGAATTACACGAATTACATGAATTATGGTTTGTGCATTCGTGCAGATTCGTGTTATTCATG
>CAZHPS010000276.1:0-9234 GCA_964534335.1 uncultured Desulfobacterales bacterium | reverse complement strand
TGACTTTTGATTTGCACAGAAACTCTCTGTGTTCTCTGTGCAGTCCTCTGTGTTCGCTGTGGGAAACAGATGCACAGTCAGACATATTTTCCGGAGGATTGCAGAAATTAAGAGAAGCGGTTTTTGGGTTTCCCACAGAGGACACAGAGGATAAAAAACCACAGAGGACACAGAGGTACAGAATTTGACAATTTTCTGAAAGTTGTCAAATTTGACTTTTGATTTGCACAGAAACTCTCTGTGTTCTCTGTGCAGTCCTCTGTGTTCTCTGTGGGAAACAGATGCACAGTCAGACATATGTGCAGAAATTAGGCGGGGCGGTTTTCTGCACAGACAAAACAGCGGACAATATTTTGGATCAAACCAATGGCGGCTTGGTATAGGCTTTAAGAAAATAATTTTGGGGTTTCCTGTAGGTTGGGGTGAACGGAGTGAACCCCAACTGAATCAGGATGTTGGGGTTCACTCCGTTCACCCCAACCTACTCCAAAACAATTATCTTAAAAGCTATATAAAATTTTCAGAAAAATCCGGTTTTTTCAACTCACAGATTAAGGACTGACAGAGTACAGATTAACTGTCCACTGACTATGCACATCATTGAAACCATCATTCCCATATTCGTGATCATTTTCATGGGATGCGCAGCCCGGCACAAAGGCATGATTACGCCTGAATTTCTGGGGCCTGCCAACCGCATTGCCTATTATCTGGCAATTCCGGCCATGATTTTCCGCTCCATTTCCAAAGGCTCCCTGAAAGAGGATTTTCACCCGGACGTGCTGGCAGTGACTTTGGGAACCCTGCTGCTTTTTTTCATAATTTCATGGATTGCATGTCTTGCGGCCCGTATCCGTCCAAAGCAGTTCGGAACTTTTATGCAGAGCTGTTTTCACGGCAATCTTGGTTATATTGGCCTGGCTGTGGCCTATTATTTTCTTGGAGATCAGGGACTTGTCCGGGCAAGTATCCTGGCCGGATTTGTCATGATTGTCCAGAATTTTCTCGCAGTGCTGTCACTGCAATACTGGTCTGCCGGAATTCCTGCAAAAGACAGAATCCAAAGCATTTTGCTGAAAATTCTTGCCAATCCGGTCATTCTTTCTGCAATGGCCGGAATTCTCTTTTCCCTTTCCGGTCTGTCACTTCCCCTTGTGGCAGGCAGATGTCTGGATATTCTGGACGGACTTGCTCTGCCACTGTCCCTGCTGCTCATCGGAGCATCTCTTTCCTTTGATCTCATGCGATCCAGGATGATTTTGCTGTTATCGTCAGGCATTATGAAACTCGTGCTGCTGCCGGGGCTGGGATTTGGACTGTATCATCTGATGGGGCTCAGTCCGCAGAATTTTATTCCGGGACTGATTGTGCTGGCCTCACCCACAGCAACCATTACCTATGTCATGGCAAAGGAAATGAACGGGGATGCTGAATTCGCGGTCGCGGCCATTTCCCTCAGCACCCTGTTTTCCGCTATTACTTTTACGCTGTGGCTGCATCTGGCCTTACCGTGAAGTGGAATCAAATTTTTTATAATCAGGCCGCACGGGAAGATAAAATCCTTTAATCCTGTGAATCATGGTTCAGACAAAAGGGAGTGATTTATGACAGAAATATATCATCATCTTTTTTCAGAGGGTTTTCTGCTTTCCGTGTGGAATGCGGAATATCAGAAATATGCCGCGTCCCAGGATGCACAAATGCTCGATCTTCTGCGTAAATGGGCAGATAAGGAATTTCAGAAAGAAACAGAGGCCGAAAGTGCGTTTGTAAACATTTTTTTCAAAAAAATATGGGGATATGCCGCATCCGGTGAAACAGAAAAACAGGAAGGTTATACCTGTCATCCCCAGTTTGCCATTCCCAAATCAGGCGCGTCCGGCGGAACCGGCAAAGCAGATATGGCTTTGGGTTATTTTGGCAGAAAAGAGGCTTTTTCCGGCATTCCCCAGGTGCTTTGCGAATTTAAGGATATTCATTCCGGGCTGGACAATGAGCAGAAACGCAAGGGAAATACGCGCAGTCCCGTGAAACAGTGCGCTGATTATCTGCGGGAAGCCAACAGCCATTTTGCGCCTTACGGACAGGAACCTGTTCGCGCCAAATGGGGAATTGTCACGGATATGAATGAATTCCGTCTGTATTTTCATCAGTCTTTTCCGCACCGGTATCAGAAATTTGTCATCAGAACATCTGCATCTGATACAGATCTGTCCCTGCTTGCGGATTCTCCCCGTGCGTGTTTGCACCGGTTTTTTTTCCAAAAGATATTTAACACTTCCATGCTCCTGAGTTCCGGCGGGCCGTGCGCACTGGAAAAACTGATGAAGGATCAGTGGATTGTTGAAAAAGCATTGGAAAAGGATTTTTACAGGGAATATCACGCATACAGGGAAAAAGTGTTTGAAACTCTGGTGAAATCCAATCCGGATTTCAGAGGCACAAAAGGCCGTCTGGTGCGTCTGACACAGCGTTTTCTGGATCGATGCCTGTTTGTGATGTTCTGTGAAGATATGGGAGCCGCGCTGCATTATCCACCGAATCTGCTGCGGGATCTGCTGATAAAACACAGCACAGATGATTTTTATGACGCGAATGACAATGCCGCGTGGGAAAAGGTGAAAAAGCTGTTTGCAGCCATGCGCGATGGAACGCATTTTCTGAAACAGGCCATGAACCGCTTCAACGGGGGCCTGTTTGAAACTGACAAAGAACTGGAAAATCTTCATATTCCCACTTTTCTTTTCTGCACAGAACAGCAGGGAATGAATGAAAAAAGCCTGTTTTCTGACAAAGCCACGCTGCTGTATCTGTCCGCGCAGTATGATTTCGGGGCCGGAGCAGGAACCGGGGAGCGGAAAATCGGTCTTTATACACTGGGACGGATTTTTGAGCAGTCCATTACAGATTTGGAATACATGGAAGCCCGCGCGGATGGCAGAGTATCTCTGACCGAGCTTTCCAAACGCAAACGGGACGGGGTTTATTATACACCTGAATGGGTTACAGATTATATTGTGCAGGAAACAGTCGGCGCAAAAATGGAGGACATAAAAAAAGAACTGGGATTTGACCGTATTCCACAGGTGACAGAGGAGGATATTGAAAAATTTCAGGAACGTCTGAAAAACAGACGGAAAAAAGGCGCGCCCCATGTGAATGCGTATATTGCAATGCTGGATCAGTACCGCAATGCTTTGGATAAACTCAGAATTGCTGATCCTGCCTGCGGTTCCGGCGCGTTTCTGATTCAGGCATTTGAAAAACTCTTTCGTGAACGCCAGTGGATTGCAAAGGAAAAAGAGCGCATAGAAAGAAAAGGCTCTTTGTTTGACACGGAACAGGAAATGAAAACCGTGCTGTCACGCAATCTTTACGGGGTGGACATCAATCCGGAATCTGTGGAAATCACGCGGCTGGCTTTGTGGCTGCGAACCGCGCTGCCGGACAAATCACTGAGTGTTCTGGATAAAAATATTCTCTGCGGAAACAGTCTGGTGGGCATGGATTTTTATGAAAACAGAAATCCGAAACTGTTTCCCGAAGAAAAAAAGGAACGGATTAACGCGTTTGACTGGAATGCAGCTTTTCCCCAAATCTTTGCAGATGGCGGTTTTGACTGTGTGATTGGCAATCCGCCTTATATCAAACTCCAGCATTTCCGGCAGGCACAGCCGGAAGTTACGGATTATCTGCTGACTGCAAAGAAAAAAGACGGGAGTCTGAAATATGAAAGCACCCAGACCGGCAATTTTGACATGTATCTGCCCTTTATTGAAATGGGAATGGATTTGCTCAATGCAAACGGGCGGATGGGGTTTATTGCCCCCAATGTGTGGATGATGAATGAATACGGAAAAGGACTGCGGAAAAAACTGAAACAGACAAAGCAGTTGGATCGGTGGGTGGATTTCAAAAGTTTTCAGGTGTTTGATGAAGCCACCACTTACACAGCTTTGCAGTTTTTCCGGGGAAAGCAATGCGATGCAGTGAAATGTTATTTTGCTTCGGATGGGGATATTTCCAATGTGGATTGGGAAAGTACGGATATGGATTCTGTGTCTTTTGAGGAACTGTCAGAAGATGGGGCGTGGAATCTGCTGCCCCGGAAAGATTCGGATCTGATAAACAGACTTTGCAGATCCAATTCTCTGCTGGGTGAAAAAAAATGGACAAAACAGATTTTTCAGGGTGTGATTACCAGTGCGGATTATATTTATCATCTGACAAAAATCGGAAATGGTAAATATCTGCACAAAGGAAAAGACAAAAAAACAAAGGAAGTGGAAATTGAGGATAAAATCATGCGTCCGCTGGTTTCCGGTTCCGAAGCCAAAAGATACCAAAAACCCCATACAGACACGTGGCTGCTTTTTCCCTATGATCTTTCCGGAGATCGTCCCCGTCTTTGGTCGCAAAATGAAATGGAAGAAAGATTTCCCAAAGCATGGGCTTATTTCAGGAATTTTGAAAAAGTTCTGCGCGAACGTGAGAGCGGAAAATTTGATGATGCTCAATGGTTCCGCTTTGGCAGAAATCAGAACATGGACAAACAGGATTTGCCCAAATTGGGAGTTGCCCAGACTGTTCCGGGAATGCGTGTATTTTATGATTCAGACGGAGAATTTTATTTCAACAATGTCCGGGTAAATGGAATTTTTGCTTCTGAAAAGCAGGACACTTGGTTTTTGCTGGGCATTCTCAATTCTCCTGTTGTCAATTTTGTTTTCAAAAGAACAGCAAAAGCCAAAGAAGGCGGTTTTTATGAAGCCAACAAACAGTTTCTTGCTCCTCTCCCTGTTCCTGATGCCACTGACGATCAGAAAAAACAGGTTGGCAACCTTGCGAAAGAACTGCAGGAACTTCACACATCCCGCCGTGACAAAATGCTGCTCACGGAAAAACGTCTGCAAAGTGCGCAAACTGAAGCAGACAAACGCAGTCCCCAATGGATCTGGGCAGATGCAAAAAACAAAGAATCTTTGGAAAAACGGCTGGATGCGCTGACTGTCTGTCTCCGTCCCGGAGCCGCAATGAAAGCAGAAAATGACAATGGAGAAATCCGCTTTTTCATTAACGGCATTCCGGTCATTGACGGCATTTTTGAAGATGCACAGCAGGCGGAATTCATTGCTGCACAATGGCATCACACTGCTTTGACCACAAACATCACAGAAAAATTCACCGCGCAGAAACTCATCAGCCTGCTCTGCAATTTGCGGAAAACAGACAATTCCGCACTGATGAAACAGGTCATCACGCTGGACAGAGAAATCCGTCAACTGGATCAGATCACAGCAGAAAAAGAAAGAGAAATGAACCAAACTGTTTACAGGCTTTACAATCTGAGTCCTGAAGAAATCCGGCTGGTGGAAAAAGATTGTTCAATAACTGTCTGAACTGTGATTCGTCTGATTTATCTGATTAGTCTGATTGGAAATCATGTTAATCATGTTAATCAGATAAATCAGAGGTTCAGACAATCTGCCACATTGTCTGAACCGGGATTTTCAGGATTAAAGGATTGACAGGATTGTTCAGTGACCTGCGGAGTTAATGAAAAATCATGGAAATCAGATGAATCAGACAAATCACAGTTCAGACAGACTGCCACATTGTCTGCTGCGGAGTTAATGAAAAATCATGGAAATCCTTCAATCCTGTGAATCCGGGTTCAGACAGACTGCCACTCACTTTTCCTGAATTTGAAGATGGGAGAGAATTCTTTTTCTGTTTCTGGAGGCCATCACAGAATCCGCTGAATACAGAATCAGCGCAGTCCATATCAGGGAAAAAGTGAGCATCTGTATCCGGGTAAAAGGTTCTCTGAAAACAAAAACTCCCAGAAGAAACATGCAACTGGGCGCGATATACTGCAGAAATCCCAAAGTGGAAAGGCTCAGACGCCTTGCGCCGATGGTGAAGAACAGCAGGGGCAGGGCAGTCACAAGTGCTGCACACATCAGAAGCAGGTCAGTTTGTATATCAATACGCAGAAATGCTCCCATGTCCCCGGTTTTCAGACTGATAAGATAAAACGCAGCAGGAATGGAAAGCAGAAAGGTTTCTGCTGCAAGCCCGTGCAGGGAACTTACAGAAATCACCTTGCGGATCAGGCCGTATATGCCAAAGGAAAAGCCAAGTGTCAGTGAGATCCAGGGAAATTTTCCATAATAAAAAGTCAGGCATATAACTCCGCATGATGCCATAATTACAGAGATTTTTTGAAGATGACGCAGATGCTCTTTCAGAAATATCCGGCCCAGAAGCACATTGACCAGCGGATTGATATAATATCCCAGACTGGCCTCCAGCACACGGCCACTGTTCACTGCCCAAATGTACAGCAGCCAGTTGGAGGCAATAAGAACCGAGGTTCCGGCAAGTATGAGCAGCATTTTGGGTTTTCTGAATATCTGCAAAAACTCCCCCCACTGTTTCTGATACAGAATCAGGGGCAGGAGAAATGCAAAAGACCAGACAATTCTGTGCATGATGATTTCCAAAGCAGGAACAGTTTGCAGCAGTTTCCAGTACAGGGGACTTATGCCCCAAATCAAAAAGGCAGAGGCTCCAAAAACCGCGCCTGCGGCAGATTCATTTTTCATAATTTTCTCCAATAAAATGTTGGACAGGGGCTATGGTTGGCAGTATTCTGGAAAAGTTTCCCACAGAGGACACAGAGGTTTCACAGAGACCACAGAGATTTTTTTCTGTTTTCTCTGTGATGCTGTCAGAACGGAATCACTGCCAAATATAGCTTTTAAGATAATTATTTTGGAGTAGGTTGGGGTGAGGAATGAACTACAACATCCTTAAATTGTTGGTATTCGTTCCTCACCCCAACCTACAGGAAACCCCAAAATTATTTTCTTAAAGCCTATATCAAAAACTGTGGCGGACAAAAAGGTTTGTCTGTATATATCATTTCAGGAGGAGTTGCAAGATATGAAAGGACATCATCTGATACTTGGTGAACTGGAGGATTTCATTAACGGTGAAATTCTTGAAGATACACTGGATGAACGCTACCGGCAGAAAATTGCCCGGATGCTGGTCACTGAAAAGGGATATGCCAGACATGAGATTATCCCCCGCAACCGGATAAATGCACAGGCCGGGGAAAAAAAAGGCTCCATACCTCTGGATTTCCGGGTGCAGATCAATGGAAGAACCGGCATGATCATCAAATTTGGCCCAGGTTCGCTGATTACCCGTCACCGTCCTGTGCTGGCTATGTCACGGGTGGCAGAATCTTATCAGATTCCCATTGCAGTGGTGACAAACGGGGAGGACGCGGATGTGCTTGAGGGAAAAACAGGCCAAATCATCGGCTCCGGTTTTGATGCCATTCCGGACAGGAATTCTTTGGAAAACATCATGGCATCTGCAAAATTTGAAGCAATTTCCCCAAAACGCACTGAAATGGAATCCCGTATTGTCTATTGCTATGAAATTGACGGAAGCTGCCCCTGTGACACAGATATATGCAGATTATAGTGCGTGATTTTTGTGCATTTAACCGCAGAAAATGCAGACAGTGCTTTAAATCTCACTTGATCTGCTTCCTTTTTTCATATTTTTTCTTGCACATATTTGTTTTTCACAGTATGAGAAAGGTTTCCTGTTTGCCTGTGAAAATCCGGTCATGAATATTCAGGAAAAAAAGTTGTTCACATTTGTATGCAGTTCATGCGGTTTATATAACAGTTGAAAATTCATACTGAATTGAGAAAGGTGTTATCCTGCGGATGAGGCGGTATATTTGCGAAAATTTGCAGCACAACGATGCTGCTGTGGATGTGGAAACAGTTGCGGGACGGATTGCGGATACGCAGTACAGAAGCGGAGAAATTCCCTGGTTCCGGGGCGATAAAACAGATCCCTGGGATCATGTGGAATCAGCTATGGGACTGAGCATTGGCGGATACGGGGCAGAGGCCGGGCGTGCATTTGACTGGCTGGCAGAAAACCAGTTGCCTGACGGCAGTTGGTATTCGGCATACCGTAAGGGGGAACCTGAAAACAGAACCCGTGAAAGCCACATGGCAGCCTATATTGCTGTGGGAGTGTATCATCATTATCTGATTCACAAAGATGAAAAATTTCTGAAAAAAATGTGGCCCGCAGTGGATGCTGCTCTGGGATTTGCCACAGGTCTGCAGAACGGGAGCGGGGAAATCCACTGGGCAGTGAGTCCCGAAGGAAAAAGGGATCCAATGGCCCTGCTTACCGCATCCAATTCCGTGTATATGAGTCTCAAATGCGGACTGGCCCTGGCCCGGATACTTGGATATGAACGTCCCGAATGGGAAGAATCGCTTCACAGGCTCGGACATGCCATCCGGTGCTGTCCCCATCTGTTCAATATGACCAAATCCCGTTATTCTATGGACTGGTTTTATCCTGTGCTGTCCGGTGCGCTGACCGGGGAGGCAGCGCAGAAGCGTATTGACAGATACTGGAAAAAATTTGTAATCAATGCACAGGGTGTGCGGTGTGTATCAGATCGGCCCTGGGTGACAGTTGCGGAAAGCTCGGAATTCTGCCTGGCTTTGGCAGCAATGGGAAAAACCGGACAGGCTGAAATTATTTTCAACTGGATCAGCGACAAGAAATATGATGACGGTTCCTACTGGTGCGGTTATACCTGGCCGGACATGACCATATGGCCTGAAGACAGAATTTCCTGGACCAATGCGGTTGTTCTCATGGCAGCAGATGCCATTTGGCACATGACCCCGGCCAGCAGGCTTTTCTGTCACCAGTCATGGAAGGATGTGGGAATAGGGGAATAATACCGATTCTTCCATTGGTTTTATACAATGCGGAATGCAAATCCGGAGGAGTGCAAAAATTAAGCGGAGCGGTTTTTTGCACCTGCATCTTCTGTTCATAAAGGACAAAAGCTAAGGAAAATACTATATAAGTAGGCAAACGAGATTTTTCGTGTATTCAAAAAATCCCCTGTCTAGAACTGTGATTCGTCTGATTATTCTGATTTGTCTGATTAAGGTGCGAATAAAATCAGAGTAATCAGACGAATCACAGTTCAGAGACAATAACTGCAAGGATTAATTATAAGAAATGATTTCAGAGATTAAACAATCCTTTATTATAATTAATCCTTGTAGTTATGATGCCTGTAGTTATGGCGGGTTACGCTCACGCTGCACCCTCCCTACAAACTGCAAGGATTAATTATAAGAAATGATTTCAGAGATTAAACAATCC
>CAZHPS010000275.1:0-9243 GCA_964534335.1 uncultured Desulfobacterales bacterium | reverse complement strand
CGGGCACGTTTTTCCGAACGGAAAGGGACAGCACTGTTCAGACCGCATCTGCCGGAAGATAAGTCCGGATCTGTTCCGCAGCATATTCAGGAAGGCTGCGGAGTCCGCAAGACGGCCCGTCTGACCGGAGTAAACAGGGATACGGCCGTGTGCGTTGCAGCAGACCTGAAGGCGGGCATTCAGAAAACCTTCACGGCGGCCCGGTATCTTTTTCCCCCTCAGCCCCGGGAAGGACAGTTTGATGAAAAATGGTCTTCTGCGGGAAAAAAAGAAAAGAACTGCAGCCCGGAAGAGATCCTGCGGATGACAATAAGGGAGATAACCGGGATCATGAGGTCTATGATCCGGAACACCGCCCGGTGACTGCATCTGTCCCCGGAAAGAGAACTGCCGGAAATGCCGGGAAAGCCGTGCGTGAATTCCAAAAGCGCACTGATGACAGTAAGACAAGACGCATCACCGGTGATGAATACAGACCGTACAAAACAGCTGTTCCCAATGCATATGGAAAAGAAGCTGTTCCCGGACGGACGGGAAAACCGGGGCGGCCTGCGAAACCGTATATGATACCGCCGGAAAATATCAGTTATGCAACTGTTCATAAAACCCGTGAAAACGGAAGGGTTGCCAATACAGAATTCAGGACGGTTTTCGGAAGTGATGGGAGTGTCAGAATGAGTCTGTCACATACTTTACCGTGTACAGTTGCAATTTCTGCCGGCCGGTAAGAACTCTTCGCCAAAAAGACGAATATGGAATATGGGTCAGCAGAACACCGGCAATGGCAGCCGGACTGACTGACCATGTACGGTCACTCCGGGAATGGATTACCTGTCCGGCTGTTCAACGGGAGTAGGACACAAGGAAAAATTGAGCGGAGCGGTTTTTTGCAAAGCCGGAACCGGTGAAAAACTGACAATAAATATTGTATCAAATCAATGGAGAATCGGTATAATCCCTACCCCCAATCCCGTCTCTTTTTATTCTGTTCTCTTGATTTAGGTCAAGGCAATGCACAGATTTACATGGTATTACTGCATAAAAATCAGAAAGCAGATGCTATAGGCTTTAAGAAAATATTTTTGGTGTTTCCTGTAGGTTTGGATGAGGAATTAACTCCAACAATTTCAGGATTTTGGATTTAATTCCTCACCCCAGCCTACTCCAAAATAATTATCTTAAAAGCTATAGTTCAGCGGCATGTGACAAATTATATATAAGGAGGTAGCGATATGAGATGCCCCGGACAGGATACACAATACTGGAAAGAAGATGCCATATATGAGGTGAAATGCCCCGAATGCGGCAAAACTGTGGAATTTTTCAAGGACGACACAGCCCGGAAATGTGAGCATTGCGGGCACCGTTTTGCCAATCCCAAAATGGATTTCGGATGCGCTGCCTACTGCAAATACGCGGAACAGTGCATCGGAACTCTTCCTCCGGAATTGGTGGCAAAACAGGAAAATCTCCTCAAAGACCGTGTGGCTATAGAGATGAAACGGTATTTTAAGACAGATTTCAAACGCATCGGCCATGCCACCCGTGTGGCCCGGTATGCGGATCGGATTGGCAGAAGCGAAGGCGGGGATATGGCTGTGATTCTCTGCGCTGCCTACCTGCATGACATCGGCATTCATGAAGCTGAACGCAAACACGGCAGCACCTCAGGAAAATATCAGGAACTGGAAGGCCCGCCCATTGCCAGGGAAATACTGGTAAAACTGGGGGCAAAGGAGCAACTGATTGAGGAGGTCTTTGACATTGTTGGACATCACCATCATCCCCGGCCCGAAGAAACGCTCAATTTCAAAGTCCTGTACGATGCGGATCTCATCGAAAATCTGTCGGAACAGCACAAGGAAAACCCCATGGAAAAGGATCGTCTGGAAAAAATTATCGGAAAATCCTTTCTCACAGAAAGCGGCCGCAGGGAAGCCGGAAGGATTTTTCTGGGAAACTGAAGGTTTTCCATAATGATTCAATTTTGTTTTTTCCAACTGTTTTGTTTTATAAAACCCTGAGGATTTCAGAAACCCTCAGGGTTTTTGCATGCGGTGAATTTACTCCGGCGTGTACAATTCTCCATTGAAAATATACTTATGATTCGGTTTCCCACAGAGGACACAGAGAGAAAAAACCACAGAGAACACAGAGGAAATAACTCACCTTATTGTATAAATTCAATAGCGAATTGGTATAAGTTTTTAAGATAAAGATTCTTGCCTGAAAACCCTAAGGGTTTGGAAACCCTTAGGGTTTTTCGGATAAACATTTTCTGAAAGTCTATAATAATCAGGAAAATTGCACTGCCATACAAACACTGGTTGAAATTCTTTTTTTTATATGATATTTAATCTCTGTTCGGAAATACAGACTGAATCAGAGGCAGCCCCGCTGCAAATGCAATCTCAAGGATTACCCTTAGTTAAAATGGAAATGGTACACGAACCCCATAAATATGAAAACAGGACAGGGCTTAGTACGGAAGATCAGTTGGCAGAGCAGAAAGTTAAACTCCGGCTGATGACCGCAGAACTGTCACTGGCAGAGGAAAGGGAACGTCACCGCATTGCCATGGATATCCATGACAGCATCGGTCAGACCCTTGCCATTATCAAGATGAAGCTTACAGAACTGAAAAAACTGGATACTTCCCCGGAATTAAACGGACGGATCAGGGAAATTCTTGAATATACGGAACAGACCATCCGCGAAACCCGTTCCCTGTCATACGAACTCAGTCCCGCAGTGCTCTATACCCTGGGACTGGATGCCGCAGTTGAAAATCTTGTTGACAAAATCAGGGAAAAACATGGCGTGCAGATTGAAATGATCAATGATGATCAGGAAAAACCTCTGTCAGAACCTTCCCGGATACATCTGTACCGTTCTGTCCGGGAACTGCTGTTCAACATCATCAAACATGCCCGTGCAGAACACATCAGAATCCATCTCATACGGGAGAAACACGAAATCTGGATTACCATTGAGGATGACGGGTGCGGTTTTGACAATTCCCGGCTCACCTGCCAGCCGGGTCCCGGCGGGGGATTCGGGCTTTTCAGCATACGGGAAAGACTTAATCATCTGGGTGGGAATTTTGTGATTCATTCAGAGCCGGGACAGGGAACACGGGTGTTTCTCTCCGCTCCTCTGGCTGTCAGTCTTGTCTGAAAAGAGGGATGATGATACGCAAACCGGTCATTCTCGTGGTGGATGATGTAAACCTTAATATCCGGATGGTGGCAGAGGTTCTGGGCAAAGACAATTATTCCATTGTATTTGCCAAAAACGGCAGACAGGCCCTTGAGCTGGCGGCAGATCTTATGCCGGATATTATCCTTCTGGACATTGTCATGCCGGATATAAGCGGATATGATGTCTGCCGGGAGTTGAAGAAGCATCCGGACACAATGGATATTCCCGTGATTTTCCTGTCGGGCCGGAAAACGGAATTTGAGGATATTCTCACGGGTTTTGAGGCAGGAGGCGCGGATTATGTCACCAAACCCTTTAATCCTTCGGAACTCAATGCAAGGGTGCGCACCCATCTGGAACTGAAATTTCGTACAGAGGCACTGGTGCAGAGTGAGAAATCTCTGAAAAAAGCAAATGAGGAGGCCCGGCTCCATGCAGCAGAACTGGAAAAAACGAATCAGCAGCTCATCTGTGAAAATGAAAAACGGATTCAGACGGAAAAGGAACTGCTGCGGTATCAGGCCAGGCTCCGATCCATGACAGCCGAAGCTGTACTGACCGAGGAACAGGAGCGCAGAAGGGCTGCTGTGGAAATCCATGAAAGCATTGGTCAACTGATCGGAATGGTCAAAATCAAACTTGGGGTTCTGAAAAAAGATTCAGGAACCACAGATGCCCTGAAGAAAAAAATTGAGGAAATTCTCACATACATTGAACAGACCATCAGGGATATCCGCTCTGTTTCCTATGATCTCAGTCCTCCGATCCTTTATGAAATGGGCCTGGAGGCGGCACTGAAAAGTTTTATCGGAAAAATCAGGGAAAAATATGATGTGAATATTGAATTTACTGATGATCATCAGGAAAAAAATCTTGATACACCCACCAGGATACATCTTTTCCGCTGCATTCAGGAACTGATTTTCAACATCATCAGACATGCACAGGCCGGGCATGTGAAAATATCAGTTTGCAGGGACAATGATGAGATTCAGATCCGCGTGGAGGATGACGGCATCGGCTTTGACAGTTCCCGGCTTACCTTTCATCCGGATACATCCAGCGGTTTCGGGCTTTTCAGTGTCCGGGAGCGCATGATGCATCTGGGTGGGCATTTTGAAATTCATTCAGAACCCGGAAGGGGGACACAGATTTTCCTGTCCACCCGGCTGGGAAAAACACATTAAACAGCGGAGCAGAGCAATGGATATAAAAATTTTGCTGGCAGACGATCATAAAATCATGAGGGACGGACTTCGGTCCCTGATTGACAATCAGCCGGACATGAAGGTTGTTGCCACAGCCGAAAACGGACGCATGGCAGTGAAGCTGGCGCAGAAGCACAAACCGGATGTCGTGATTGTTGACGTTAGTATGCCGGAACTCAACGGCATTGACGCAACCCGTCAGATTATCAGCGAATTTCCCGACATGAAAATCATTGCACTTTCCATGCACTCTGACAAACAGTTTGTGGAGGGAATGCTCAAGGCCGGGGCATGCGGTTATCTGCTCAAAGACTGTGCCATGGATGAACTTGTTCAGGCCATAAGTTCCGTGATGAACGGTCAGGTCTGGCTCAGTCCCGGGATTGCCGGAACAGTGGTCAAAAGTTTTCTGAATCCGGGAAGTGATACAGATACAGAAATTCATGCGGAACTGAGTCCAAGAGAAAGGGAAGTACTGCAGCTCATTGCAGAAGGGACAAAAACCAAAGAAATCAGTGAACGCCTGAATGTCAGTATCAAAACTGTGGAAACCCATCGCCGCAAACTTATGGAAAAACTCAGGGTGGACAGTATCGCGGGACTGACCAAAATCGCTCTCAAAATGGGACTGACCTCTCTGGATACCTGAGAACACTGCCCCTTTTTCCGCGCCTTCTTCTGTTTTGCCATGCTGCTGTTTTACTGTATTTCTTATACAGAATCAGTTTTTTCATCCCTTTAAATCAGGTTTATCCCGATTGAAAACATACACAATATGATATACTGTAGAGTCATAATGAAATATCGCAGAATTTTATGCCAACAGATTCAGATAAGGAGAAAAATTATGAAATTCAGAAATTTTGCCATTTGCAGTATGTTTGTACTGGCCCTGAGTGTGTGGGTAATGCCCGCGGCTGCTCAGATGACAGACAGTGACAAAACCCGGGTCTATGTGTCAGTGATTGACAGTCTTATTCAGAACTGCGAAAGCAAATCCGCAATGGCGGATACAGCCAGCGACAATCTCAGAGACGATGTGCGGATTGCTCTGATGAAAGCCAGTTTCTACAAAAAGAACAAAGAAGTTCTGGTTGAGGAAATGGCTCAAAACAATATTGAACCGGAATCATACAAAGTGCAGCATTTCCTGAATGAGAGATTTTTTGCCATTGTCCGGGATAATGATCCTAAAGTGGCAGAAGCATACTCAGAGCCGGATGATGTGCGCATCCCTGTAAGCAAGTAATTTGTGCATGCACCTCCCAAAAAAAACGGACAGGTTTTCAAACCTGTCCGTTTTTTTTTGGGGGTATACTGCTGATTTTGTTTTTTTCGAAAGCCGGAACAAATTCTTATACCAATTCGCTATTGAATTTATACAATAAGGTGAGTTATTTCATCTGTGTTCTCTGTGTTTTTTTCTCTTTGTGTCCTCTGTGGGAAACCGAATCATAAGTATATTTTCAATGGAGAATTGGTATTATACCGATTCGCTGTTGATTCTGTACAATACAGAATATAAATTCGGAGGAGTGCAAAAATTAAGCGGAGCGGTTTTTTGCACACGCGGAACAGAGGAAAAACTGACGGTATTGTAAAATCAATGGAGAATTGGTATTATAATCAAGTTCATAAATGTCTTTGGCTGACAGTCAAAGACATTTATGTGCATAAAAAAGATTGGATCACCATATCCTGAAAACGTAAAAAGGCAGCCCGCTGGCTGCCTTTTTTATTACTTTATACTGAAAGGAATGGGGTTTATTCCGTGAAAGAAGACATAGTATGGGATGATTTTTTTGCAGAACCGGCAATGGCAGTATTGTGCAGATTGGCATCCACATAGCGGGCCAGTATTTCCGCGCTTGCTGCCGGAGGACTCATCAGCAGGTAATGGTCAATAATGGAATGGGCTATCTCATGGGCCAGCATACCTTCATGCAGGTCATCCACATGAACATACACGGCATTCTGATCAAATATATACCATGCCCGAATCTGGCAGGGTTCTTTGTATATTTCTGTATATGCTTTGTGCAACTGATCCTGATCATGATAAATATTGATGGTGACTTTTTTCATTTTTCTGCGCATATCCAAAATTTCCTGCGCGCGTTCATACAGGGCATCCGCCTTTTCTGAAACCGTGCTTATGAGTTTGTCTTTTCCGAATCCCAGAAGGGACATCACACTGAATCCGTCTTTGTCACCAAATTCCACTTTTTTATTAAATTTTGCCAGATCCTTTTCAGACTGATAACGGATGACAGTATGTTTTGTCTCTATACTGTTCCACTGAATATTGCTGACTGATGAAGCAGATGCACTTCCGGAAAGGATGAAGAAAACAAGCACGGAAAACAGCAGGGTGTTTTTTCTGAAAAAGGTATTCATACGCATAAATTTCACTCCTTGATTTTGTTTGAAAAAAGGAATTGCCTTAATATTTACGCTGTGTTTCGGCCTGAAATCCGTCAGAGATTTCCAAAGTCGTTATCAGGTTTTTAAGATGCAGTATCAGGTTTTTGGAAGCAGGTATCAGGTTTTCCGAAGCGTTATTTTCCTGATACAGGAAAATATGCCTGTCTGTCAAGAACTATTTTCAAAAAATATGCAATTTATTTTTAATATATTGATTTTTAAAAATATAAATTTTAAAACAGCCATAAATCTGTTCATCCGCATCAGGCCGGGGGCCTGGGGGAATCCGCAGCTTATTTATATGTCTTCATCTGTGATTTCAGTGTATTGTCATGTGATCCAGACTTAGAACATGTGGAGATTTGTCATTAATTATGCCGGAATCATGGAAACGTCAAAAACCGGATTTTTTACAGGTTCATCTGAAAAAGCATCAGGTTTTTCGGTAAAAAATTCTTTGGAAATATCAAATCCCCTACCTCACGGTCGCTGCCCGCATACAGAAACCGGAAAGGTGTCAATGAGCCATACGAAATCAGTGTTCAGATTTTTACAAATTTCCGAAGGGAAAACAGTCATGGCAAAGAACAGATCCCGTATACGGTGCAGACGGCGGCAGAACCAGTTTTTTCAGTCATGTCAGGTAGATATATTTCGGAGAACGGGGCATTGCACGGGATTTCCCAGAATTTCCGGCGGAAAACAGGCATTTGTGTCATGCTGAAAAACTGCCGGAAGAAGTCTTTGCATCCGGAATTTTCTGAGTGATTAGCTGATGTTACGCCGCTCTTTTCACCGTCATTCCGGCGTACGCCGGAATCCGTTAATTTCAGAGTGTTCCGGATTCCTGCTTTCGCAGGTATGACCGGAAAGCCTCTGTCACCCGTCATTCCGGCAAAACACGGTATCATGTAATTTCAAACAGTTATGGACTCAGACTTTCGCCGGAGTGACGAAGCGGCGTAACATCAGTGATTAGTTATACCACATAATCAAAAAAACAGCCGTAATATGGGGCTGGCATAAAAAAACAATTGAATTATAATTTTTTCAGATCTATATAAAGTGTTCTGCCATGATTTTCCATTTTTTGCATAAATACCAAAAGGAGTTTTTCAGATGTCAGACAATACAGGATACAGACTGGAAACAAAACTGATTCACGCGGGCGAGCCGGAAAAAAGGATTGAGGGTGCGGTCACCATGCCGGTGTTCCAGTCTTCAACCTTTGAATACACCGGCCAGGATGATTATCACGAACTGAAATACATCCGCCTGAACAACACTCCCAACCATGCAGTTCTTCACAAAAAACTGGCTGCTCTGGAAAATGCTCAGGCCGCAGTGGTCATGTCCAGCGGCATGGCTGCGATTTCCACAGTGCTTCTGGCAATTCTCAGGCCCGGAGATCATCTGCTGGCCCAGGACTGCCTTTACGGCGGAACCCATGAACTGATTTGCAAAGATTTGGCTGAGCTGGGCATTGGATATGATTTGATTGAAGGGGACACCCCCCGGACATGGGAAGAGAAAATCCGTCCGGAAACCAAAGTACTGTATATGGAAACCCTGAGCAATCCCCTGCTGCAGGTTCCGGATCTGAAAGCTGCGGCAGCTTTTGCAAAAAAGCACGGTCTTATTTCCCTGATTGACAACACTTTTGCCAGTCCGGTCAATTTCCGGCCCATTGAGCATGGTTTTGATATTTCCCTGCACAGTTGCACCAAATATCTCAACGGCCATACAGACATTGTGGCCGGTGCTGCCATTGGATCTGCGGATCTGATTAAAAAAATCACCCGCAAACTCAATCATCTGGGCGGATCGCTTGATCCCCATGCCTGTTTTCTTCTGCACAGGGGAATCAAAACCCTGGCCCTGCGCGTGAAATGCCAGAATGAAAACGCCATGCAGGTGGCAAAATTTCTTAACAGCCATGACGCGGTGCAAAGCGTGTATTATCCGGGGCTGGAAAGCCATCCGGGTCATGAACGGGCACGGGATCTGTTTGGGGGATTCGGAGGAATGCTCAGTTTTGAACTCAAAGGCGGACTGGAAAGTGCGGAAAAGGTCATGCACAGTCTGCGTATTCCCATTATCGCGCCCAGTCTTGGGGGTGTGGAAAGTCTGATTACCCGTCCGGCAACAACATCCCATTCGGGTATGTCACGGCAGGACAGGGAAAAGGCCGGAATCAGCGACAGTCTGATCCGTGTATCGGTGGGCATTGAAGCAGCAGAGGATCTGACAGCGGATTTTGCCCAGGCACTGGCCTGCTTATAAAATAATGGCAGAGGATCAAATCTGCTGACATATCGTGCTATAGACTTTCAGAAAATGTTTGTCCGAAAAACCCTAATGGTTTCCAAAACCCTTAGGGTTTTCAGGCAGCAATCTTTATCTTAAAAAC
>CAZHPS010000274.1:0-9254 GCA_964534335.1 uncultured Desulfobacterales bacterium | reverse complement strand
ATCTGGGAAACTGTCCTTTTCTCGGCACATCCAAGAAAATGGAAACAGCAGTGGGTATGGCTATGGCCGTTATCTTTGTTCTGGTTATGGCCGGTATGCTCACCTGGGTGACCAACCGCTATGTTCTGGTAAAATTCAATATTGAATATCTCCGTACCATTTCCTTTATTCTGCTGATTGCCGCGTTGGTGCAGTTTGTGGAAATGTTTATGAAAAAAAGCATTCCCGGCCTGTATGCGGGGCTGGGCATCTTCCTGCCCCTGATTACCACCAACTGTGCTGTCATGGGCGCATGTCTGATCAATATCAACGAAGAATACACCTTTATGCAGGCTCTGGTGGCATCTTTCAGTTATGCCGCAGGTTTCGGACTGGCCCTGATTCTCTTCGCGGGTGTACGGGAAAAGATTCTGCTGGCAAGAGTGCCCAAACCCCTGCAGGACACCTCCATTGCGCTGGTGACTGCCGGTATTCTTTCGCTGACATTTTTCGCTTTCAAAGGGATGGTCTGATCAGTGAACAGTTGTCAGTGAACAGTTGTCAGTGAACAGTTGACAGTGAACAGTTGTCAGTGAACAGTTGTCAGCAGAGGAAAAAAATCCAAAAAGCTGATAACTGGGTAACTGATAACCGGATAACTGCCAACTGGGTAACTGCCAACTGGGTAACTGATAACCGGATAACTGATAACTGGATAACTGATAACTGAAATTAAGGAGATTATCGTGACAGAAGCCATCCTGATTATGCTGGGTATCGGCGGACTGTGCGGAACGGTTCTGAGCCTGGCATCCAAAATATTTTATGTGTATGAGGATCCCCGGATTGCACAGGTGGAAAACTGTCTGGCCGCCGCAAACTGCGGGGGATGCGGATTTGCCGGATGTTCTGCCGCTGCTGCTGCGGTGGTGGCCGGAAAAGCACCTCCTTCGGTCTGCGTTGTGTCCGGCCCGGATGGGGCTGCGGCAGTGGCTGCGGTTATGGGTATGGCAGCCGGGACTGCTGAAGCACTGAAATCCCTCAATACCTGTGACGGGGGCAAACGGGCTGCGGACAAGTATTATTATATGGGTGTGCAGACCTGTGCAGGACTTTCCTCTCTTTATGGCGGAAAACGGGAATGCAGTGTGGGATGTCTGGGACTGGGCGACTGTATCCGCTCCTGCATGTTCAATGCCATTCACATGGGACCCGAAGGCTACCCGGTGGTGGATGAGAAAAAATGCGTGGGATGCGGCGTGTGTGAAAAAGCCTGCCCCAAGAGCATTCTCACTGTCCGCACCATGTCCCAGCGGCTGCTTCATATCAATGAAACTGACGATGCGCTGGCTCCCTGCCAGCAGACCTGTCCTGCCGAGATTGACATTCCGACCTATATTGACCGGATTCGGAGAGGCGATTATGAAGGGGCAGTGCATACCATACGGGAGCGCAATCCGCTGCTGCTTTCCTGCGGACGGGTATGTCCCCATCCCTGTGAAACCTACTGCCGCAGAGGCATTGAGGATGAGCCGGTTTCCATTAACCAGCTCAAACGCTTTGTGGCAGATTTTGAAATGAATTCCGGCAAACGCTTTCCCATTGCCTGCGCTCCGGACACAGGAAGAAAAGTGGCTGTCATCGGTGGCGGGCCTGCGGGTCTGAGCTGCGCGTATTTTCTGCGCAGAGTGGGCCATAGTGTCACCATCTTTGAGGCCATGCCCAAACTCGGCGGTATGATCCGCTACGGCATTCCCGAATACCGGCTGCCCAAAAATACGCTGGACTGGGAAATTCAGGGCATTCTGAATCTCGGCATTGAAGCCAAAACCGGTGTTCGCATGGGCCGGGATTTTGACATGAAAAAACTGGCTGATGAGGGATTTGAGGCAGTTTTTCTGGGCATTGGCGCGTGGAGTGATTACAGTCTGGGCATACCGGGCGAGGATATGAAAGGTGTCTATACCGGCATCAATTTCCTGTCCCGTTTTGCCGGAGGCGAAAAAATTCCCATTGGCAAAAAATGCCTGGTGGTCGGCGGGGGCAACACAGCCATTGACTGTGTGCGCACCCTGATTCGGCTTGGCGCGGATGTCACTCTGCTTTACCGCAGAACCCGCAAGGAAATGCCTGCCAATGAAGTGGAAATTGTGGCAGCCGAGCATGAGGGAGCCAAATACCAGTTCCTGGCCGCTCCCACCCGTGTTGTAGGTGATGCAAAAGGCAATGCCACCCATCTGGAATTTCTGCGCATGGAACTGGGCGAACCTGATGCCAGCGGCAGACGCCGTCCTGTTCCGGTCAAGGGATCAGAGACTTTGATTGAGGCGGATATGATCATCAGTGCCATTGGTCAGGGGCCGGATGTGTCTTTCAAAAACAAAGACAGTGAACTCGCAGATCTGTCGATCACCCGGTGGAAGACCATTGACAATGATCCCATCACCCTGCAGTCTGTGAATATGCTGAAAATCTTCACCGGCGGAGATTCTGCCACCGGTGCGGATCTTGTGGTTTCGGCCATTGGCGGAGGCAGACGCGCAGCCCGTTCCATTCATGAATTTCTGATGAATGAGGATGAGGAAGCAAAGAAAATAAAGGCTCCGGAAAAGGTGCTGTTTAAAAAGCATATTCCGGAATCCATTTTCACCCATGTGGATGGCATCATGAAAAAGCCCCGTGCGGTTATGCCGGAGCTGCCGGTGAAAGAACGGATCAAGACTTTTGAAGAGGCTGATCTGGTGCTGCCGGAATCTGAAGCTCTTCGGGAAGCCAAACGCTGCCTGAGCTGCTGCCGGATCTGTTACAATCCGGATATGAAAAAAGCGGCCTGAAACGCTGATTGAGAATATTAAAAAAAAACCGTGATTTCCCCTATGGAGTCACGGTTTTTTTATCGATGTCATGTATCAGTTCTGTATGCCTGTGCGGAAAAATTTTGTCCTTTCCCACAGAGAACACAGAGGATTTTTAAATTTTTTCAGAGATGTTGCGCAGTCCTTTCAAAAATATTGACCACATTTCAGAAAATCCCCTCTTGAGAGGGGCAGGGGTGTGTTTCATAAGTATGTTTTCAATGGAGAATTGGTATGATACCGATTCTCCATTGACTTAATACTGTCACTGGCCGATCCGCGTGTGCAGAAAACCGTTCCGCTCGATTTTTGCACTCCTCCGGATTTGCATTCCGCATTGTATAAAACTAATGGAGAATCGGTATCAGCATCTGCTGGATTTTTTGAAATTCCAAAGCATACTGAAAAGGAGATATGAGATGACAGAACAGAAACAGACGGAAAGCAGACATGCACAGTTTTTTCAGATTATTTCCCTTATAATCCTTATGGTTATTCTGATTCCCGGCTGCGGAATCGGTGCTGAAACGCTTCGCGTTTCCTATTTTGTCCTCAAACCTCACACCATGCCGGAGGAGGCGGAGAAACGCGGGGTTGCCATTGCCTATTTCAAACGTATAGCGGATAAAATGGGAATTCAGGAAATTTCTTTCACACAGCTTCCCCTGAAACGCCTGATTCTGCAACTGGAAAACAATGAGTCAGACCTTGCACTTTTTATGGGCAAAAACCCGGAACGGGAGGCAAAATTCGTATTCCCCGGATTGCCTCTTATCAGTACAAAACCTGTGATAGCCGTCAAATCGTCCCATTCTCTCAAAGATGTCAAATCGGCTGAGGATTTGCTGTCTTTGAAAATTGCCCATGTAGCGGACGGATACCTTTCGCCAATGATGCGGGATTCGCGGCTGAAATTTGAACCGATTCATGGACAGGACACGCTGTCAAGGGGCATAGAGATGGTGATGAAAGGATATGTGGATGCCTATTATATACCGGATTCTTACTCCATGCGCTTTGTGGTCATGTCCGGAGAAAACGCATCTGAAATCCGGATCATTGCGCTTCCGGAGTCTCCCATGGGGCTGTATTCCGCATTTTCAAAGATAAGTGCAGAAAAATATATGGAACGATATGAAAAGGCACTTGCGGAAGTGCAGAGGGAAATATCTTATGAGGATTTTTTTGATCAGACCATAAAAGAATATTGACAGGTGTTCAGGTTTAAGGTGATTTCTGAAAATAAGTATCCCATTTCAGTTGATTTCAGTTCACAGGCACAGGGCAAAAGCTGGAAGCTTTTGATACTTTGGTGGGATATTCTTTTCCGGAAATCACCCAAGTGGTTTGTCAAATAAATTTTTTCAAAATTAACCGCAAAGTCGGCAAAGTTTCACGCAAAGAACGCAGGGAGTGTTTTCTCTGCGTCCTTTGCGGTTAAAAAAAGTGAATAAACTTTTTTGACAGTCCACTAATGTGGTACTGAACACTGAAACCTGTTTAAAATCAGGAGAGTTTGTATGAATATTGTCAGAACCGGTTTGGAAGAATTCTGTGATTCCCCGCCGGAATGGATAAAAAATCTTCGGCTTGGACTTTTGTGCAATCCGGCTTCGGTGGACAAAAATTTCTGTCATGCCCGGATACGCATTGACCGGGCTTTTCCGGGACAGCTTTGCGCGCTGTATTCTCCCCAGCACGGTTTTTTTGCGGAAAAACAGGATAATATGATTGAATCCGGTCATTTGACGGATCCTGTTCTGAAAATTCCGGTTTACAGTCTGTACGGTGAAACCCGTATGCCAACTCCGGAAATGTTTGAAAATATTGACGTGCTTCTGGTGGATTTGCAGGACGCAGGAACACGGGTATACACTTTTGTTTATACCCTGTCTTTTTGCATGGAAGCTGCCAGAAAATATCACAAAAAAGTCCTGATTCTGGATCGTCCCAATCCCATTGGAGGCACTGCGGTGGAGGGAAACTGTCTTTGTCCCGAATACGCGTCTTTTGTGGGACGCTATCCCATTCCCATGCGTCACGGACTGACCATCGGGGAACTGGCTCTTCTGTTCAATGAGCATTTTGGCATTGGATGCGATCTGAAAGTCATCCCTATGCGCGGATGGCGGAGAAACATGTATTTCCGGGAAACCGGACTTCTCTGGGTTGCTCCTTCGCCCAATCTGCCCACTCCGGAATCCGCTATGGTCTATCCGGGTCAGGTCATATGGGAAGGAAGCAATATTTCAGAGGGAAGAGGAACAACACAGCCTTTTGAGCTGTTTGGTGCGCCTTTTCTGGATACAGAGAAAATCATGGCAGAACCGGAACTCTGCCAAATGCCCGGCACGGTTCTCCGTCCGGCCATTTTTGAACCCACTTCCAACAAATGGGCCGGAAAAGCCTGCCGGGGATTTCAGATTCATGTGACAGATCCGGAAAAATATCAGCCATATCTGAGCAGTTTACGTCTGCTGCAGGCCATTATCCGCCATCACAGAACAGATTTTGAGTGGAAGAAACCGCCTTATGAGTATGAATTTGAAAAAATGCCCATAGATCTGATTATCGGGGATAAAAAAATACGGGAGAGAATTGAAAAACTTGATTCTTTGGATGAGATTTCAGCATCATGGCAGAAGGATTTGGAAAATTTCTGCAAGATAGGCCGGAAATTTCATCTGTATTCATAACGCATTACGCAGCGGATGGATTTGTTACTCTGTCAGCCCTGAATCTGTGCGCTGCAAAAAACCGGATTTTTCCAAAAAATCCGGTTTTTTTGTACACTTCAGATCATAAAATCAAAGTTGACAAAGCACTGTCAATTCTTTGCAAAAACAATCCATCTGTTTATTTATGTTTAAATTCAAATTTTTATTCAAATATTGGATTACGGTTCGCTAATCCGATCTGCCTTTAAAAAATTTCACAATGCAATCAAAGCCGGTGCATATGAACGATCAGATCATGGAAAAACAAGGAAAATTCTGGAAACGGATGCTGTTTAAAAAAAACAGGGTATGGGTGGCATCGAATGCAGCAGGAAAACCTCTGGTGGAAAACGGGAAATGCCTGATCCGGTATCAACTGGATCAGGAGCATCAGTATTTTGCCCTTGTAAGAAATATTCATCCATTGGAGAAAGGGCATTCTGAAAAAAATGAAAAGGCAGGATCTGCTTTGGTTTCTCAGCGGCTTTCCCCTTCCCCCACTTCCGGAAAAAAACGGGACCGGAAAAAAAAGGAATCTTCTGAAAATCCGGATATACCGGATCTGACAGATTTTGAAAATGTCATCTGCATTTATACGGACGGGGCTTCATCCGGAAATCCGGGGCCTTCGGGAATTGGTGTGCTTATGCGCTTTAAGGGGCATGAGAAGGAAATATCAGAATATATCGGCATATCCACCAATAATATTGCAGAACTCGAAGCTATCCGTACCGCTCTTTCACAGGTGAAAAAAAAGGATTTGCCGGTCAGGGTGTTCACAGACAGCGGATATGCTTACGGGCTGCTGGTGGAAGGCTGGAAAGCCAAAAAAAATGAAGAACTTGTTGCAGAAATCCGGAAGATGCTGCCTTTGTTCAGAAATTTGAAATTCATCAGGATACGGGGACACGCGGGGGAGGAAGGCAATGAAAGGGCCGACTTTCTGGCCACGTTGGCCATTGAAAAAAACAGGGATACACAGAAATGAAAAACCCTGCATTGCGCAGGCCATGCAGGGTCTAACATCTTCTGTGTTGAAAAATTATGCTTTTTTCAGTGACTCGAGCTCTTTTTTGAGTTCACTGATTTCCTGCCTGTATTTTTCCACATCATCTGTTGCCGCTTCTTTGGGACTTTCCTTTTCTTTCTTCCAGGTGTCCTTGAGTTCGTCAAATCCCAGGTAAAGAGCCAAGCCTCCGCCCAGCAGGAGCATGATCGGAACACAGCCCGTCAGAATCTGCAGGAATTCCCGGAACCATACTGCCAGGCCAATAAGTCCCAATACTGCTGCCACAGCGCCACCAATCAACGTCTTCATAAAAAATCTTCCTCCTTTTGATTCTTCAATTTAAAATATATCCACTTACCCCCACAAAAACAAAGACAGACCTCTGAAAAAATTTCTTCTGTCCTGACCGGTCGGACATATATCATCTTATACTAATTTCCTTATCCCTGTCATCCAAAAAAATACTTTTCAAAGCCTGCCGAAGCCCTGTTTTGCATTTTCTTAATGCAGCCTTTTAAGCCCGTCACCGGAACCCTGTCTGAACTGCTTTCGCATCTGCCTGAATATACTTTTTTAAGAACGCAATTGAATCAGGCATTTCTGCAAATACCACAAGAAGTTTTGTAACGCAAGCTTAATTTTGTGTGATCCGCTTATTTGTTGCGCTTTTGTGGTGTTTTGGATATAACATCCTGAATATTATTTTTTTTCAGAATCAGATTTATGAAAAATAAAATATTGCCAAGCATCTGATGTTCTGTTATTCTTATAAAATTTGATAAATTTCAGCAGACGGGAAACTTCTGACCTCTCCGGGCAGATTTCCTTTCCGGGGAACATGCGGTTTGTTTCCAAAACAATACTTCAGACAGGCAACGGACGTGAATATGTTTGCAAAAATCAGAGAGGCTCTGGCCCGGTTTCAGGCCAAAGCCGGTGAATGGACAGATACGGTTCTGGATGGAACCCATCATCATTACCGCTGTCTTTTTCCGAAAGACAGCGGAAAACTGACAGATCTGGGGCTTCGTTTCATTTTTTCCGGCATCCGGATCAACGGGGAGCAGACCAGGGCTGTCCGGGAACTGCCGGAAAACAGCATTATCGTATATGCCAACAAATACAAAAGCGATTTTGAGTACCTGTTTTTCCATACCCGTTACAAACGGGAGGGACTTGCGGTTCCGGAAATCGGTTTTGACTACAGGTTTTTCTGGCTCCAGCCCATTTCCCGGATTTTCAAAATTCTTCTGTCCCATACAGTATATTTTCTGAAAAATTTTGCGTTTTCCAATCCATACAGCAGCGGTTATCTCCGGGATGAACTGAAAAACGGAAGATCTGCTTTTCTTTCCCTGGTGGAGGACAAGGGTTTTTACCTGCGCTTTGTCAAGGAAAAGCCGGATCCTCTTCGTTATCTTATTGAAATGCAGAAAGAAACGGATCGTCCCATCTATATTATCCCCCAACTGATCTTTTACAGCAAAAAACCCCGCCGCGCGACACCGGGGCTTATGGATATTTTCTTTGGATCAGAGGAAAATCCGGGAAAAATCCGGCGTCTGATTATGATGCTGCACCATAACGAGAATATCTTTGTGGAAGTGTCGGAACCGCTGAATCTCAAGGAGTTTATTGAACGCAAGGTCTACCGGGAACTGAAAACCGAAGAACAGTCCCTGCTGCTCAGACGCCAGCTTCTGGTCCAGATCAACCGGCATCGACAGAGCATTACCGGGCCTCTGCTCAAGTCCCGTGCTGAGATAAAGGAAAATATTCTGACCAATAACCGGCTGCGCATTTTTATGGAACATTACGCGGAAAACCGGAAAATTCCTGTCCGGAAAGTCCGCAAAGAAGCAGACGGATACATTGATGAGATTGCTGCCAGATACAGTCTGGACGTGATTCAGGTTTTTGCCATGTGTCTGAAATGGATTTTTGGCATCATGTTTGAGGGAGTTTCCGTAAACACGGATATGCTCAGCCGGATTCGGAATCTTTCCCGCAGAGGTCCAATTGTTTTTGTGCCATGTCACAAAAGCCATATTGACTATCTGGTTCTTTCCTATCTTATGTTCAACAATGATATGCCCTGCCCCCACATTGCCGCAGGAAAAAACCTGTCTTTCTGGCCTATTGGCCCGATTTTCCGTCATGCCGGCGCGTTTTTCATCCGCCGCACCTTCAAGGGGGCTGTTCTCTATTCCCGTGTGTTTTCCGAATATGTCTTTAAACTCCTGGAGGAAGGGTTCAATATTGAATTTTTCATTGAAGGGGGCAGAAGCCGTACCGGAAAACTGCTGCAGCCCAAGCTGGGGTTTCTTTCCATTCTGCTCAATGCCTTTAAAACCGGCGCTTGTGAGGATCTGATTTTTGTTCCTGTGTTCATCGGGTATGACCGGGTTCCGGAAGAAGGTTCCTATCTTCGGGAACTGGAAGGGGGACAGAAAAATCCTGAAAATCTGAAGCAGTTTATCAATGCACGCAAGTTCCTGAGAAAACGCTACGGCAGAATTTATATCCGTTTTCACGAGGGAATCGCCATGTCCGAACTGCTGGATGAAAATGATATGACTGCTGCGGAGATGACCAGCAAGGAAATGAATACGCTCTGCCGCAGTCTGGGAACCAGAATCATCAGTTCCATTGATCAGGTCAGTGTCATCACACCCCATGCCATTGTGGCTGCCG
>CAZHPS010000273.1:0-9307 GCA_964534335.1 uncultured Desulfobacterales bacterium | reverse complement strand
GCAGACGCGGGTTTGCATGTTTTTAATTAAATTTCGGGAAACCTTTAAGTAATATTATATAATTTAACAGAATTATCAAATCTGTCTTGGTATGAAATTTATGCTCAGAGAACGGGTGGGAAAGAACGTCATAAAAAGCACCATGATATGAGCATTGACCTGATTTGTGATGAAGCATTTGAAAGGTGGCTGGAAATCGGCTTAGAAGAATATGATACAGCTTTCAGATTCAGATTTAGCAATAAACAAAGGTTATGGGGTTATAGAATATTTACAAAATTTAATATTGTCTGGTGGGATCCTGAACATATGATTTATCCAGCAGAAACAGCCTAACCAGGCTAATTTGTTGTTAATTCACTCAAAAAATCAATTTATCTGAGGTTTTAACATATGTCAATTTTTCAAAAATCCGTAATAAAAACTTATCTGGCAGGCATTGATAAAGATCAGGCCGAAAGAGCCTATGAGATATTTCAGAAAAATTATTCTGCTGAAAAGACAGAGAAAATCAAAAAGCTGAAAGAGGAAGAATATCAGGACGGTTTTTTGCGGGATATATTTGCTGATGTTCTGGGATACACCCTTAAACCAAATGATAATTTTAATCTGGTGCGGGAATTTAAGAATCCGTCTGACGGCAGAAAAGCTGACGCCGCGATTTTGAAAAATGACAAAGCAGCAGCAGTGATTGAGCTTAAATCAACGAAAACAAAGGATTTGAAAATCATTGCAGAACAGGCTTTCAGTTACAAAAACAACCAGCCTGCGTGCAAATACGTCATCACATCAAATTTTCAGAAACTGCGTTTTTATATTGATTATGCAAATGAATATGAAGAATTTGATTTGTTTCGTCTTAAAAAAGAAGATTTTGATCTGCTGTTTCTGATTTTATGCAAAGAAAGCATTTTAAATGATACGCCTGAAAAACTGAAGAAAGAGTCTGTATTCCATGAAGAAAGCGTGTCAAAGCAGCTTTATGCAGACTATTCTGTTTTCAGGAAAAAACTCTTTGAAAATTTAACTGCAAACAATCCGGATATTGACAAACTTACCCTGTTTGGCAAATCGCAAAAATTGATTGACCGGTTTCTGTTTATTCTTTTTGCAGAAGACAAGGGTCTGCTGCCGCCCAACTCCATTAACCGCATTATTGAAAGATTTCATACACTCAAAGAGGAAGATGCTTACAAACCCCTGTATGAAATTTATAAACAGTATTTTGCCTATATGAATACCGGGCGCAAAGGGAAAAGAGCAGCAGATGATATTCCCGCATACAATGGCGGTCTGTTTTATCCTGATGAAATTTTGTATAATTTAAAAATTGATGATGATATTCTCATTGACGATCTGCAGAAGCTTTCCGCATATGATTTTGACACTGAGGTTGATGTCAATATACTGGGTCATATTTTCGAACATTCTTTGTCGGAAATCGAGGAGACAACGGCAAGAATAAAAGGGACCGATATTGACAAAAGCAAAAGCAGACGCAAAAAAGACGGCATTTTTTACACGCCGCAGTATATTACGCAGTATATTGCAGAAAATACCATTGGAAGAATTTGCGATGAGAAACGCAGGGATTTGGATATTAATGAGATTGAAGTGGATGACAGTTATTATACCAAAAAAGGGAAGTTGTCCAAAAAAGGGAATCTGTTTTATCAAAAGACTGAAGATTACAAAAACTGGCTGCTGTCATTGAAAATTCTTGATCCTGCCTGCGGCAGCGGTGCTTTTTTGAATCAGGCTTTGACTTTTCTTATCAGAGAGCATCATTTTGTCACTGATATTCAGACAGAGTTAAAAAAAGGTCAGGTATCGGTGTTCAATATTGAGAGCGCGGTTTTGGAAAACAATCTTTACGGGGTTGATATTAATGAGGAAAGTGTTGAAATTACAAAGCTGTCCCTTTGGCTGCGTACCGCACATAAAGAGCGGAAACTTTCAGATTTAAACAAAAATATCCGATGCGGAAATTCATTGATAGACGATCCGGAAATAGCCGGAGACAGGGCTTTTCAGTGGGAAAAAGAGTTTCCTGAGATTATGAAAAACGGGGGGTTTGATGTGGTGATTGGGAATCCGCCGTATGTCAGGCAGGAGCTTATTCAGCAATATTCAGCTTTTCTGTCAAAAAATTACAAATCTTACTCAGGGAAGGCTGATTTATATGTCTATTTTTTGGAAAAAGGTATAAAATTACTTAAAAACAAAGGTGTTATGTCTTTTATAAGTTCAGGTAAATTTTTTGAAGCAGGTTACGGAAAACCATTAGTTGAATTCATTGTTAAAAATAGCCAAATAATTGAAATTATTGATTTTAAAGATTTAGAAGTATTTCAGGGTATTTCAGCCTATCCATTAATTCTTACTGTATGCAAAACTGTTGCGGCTGATTATAATTTTAATTATCAAAATGCAGCAGAGCTTTCTTTCAGCGATTTAAGTTCTGTATTCAATTATTTGGAATTTGTCAAAATTAATAATAATGATTTCATTGAAAACAACTATCAGTTTGTTGATAACAGATATTCAAATTTAATCAAAAAATTGAATTCCGGTTCGAAATATTTATCTGACTTTAATCTATTGCCATCAGTAGGAATTAAAACCGGATATAATGCTGGTTTTGAAACCAATTTGCCTGTAAGCGATTTTGTAAAAAACTATGTTTTCGGGAAAGATATAAAGAAATATGGACATATTAACAGTACATCTCGTATAATTTTTCCATATCAACTGATAAACAGGGAATATCAATTAATTGATATAGACAATTTTGAATATCTAAAAATGGAATTAGAAAAACACAGAGACAAATTAGAAAACAGAGCCATAATAAATACCGGAATAGTAAATGGTAATAAAAAATGGTTTGAATATCAACAAATAAACAGAAAATTAGATTTTGATAAAGAATATATTGTTTATCCAAATGTATCACTTGGAAACAATTTTTCACTTTCAGCTTGTCATATTTTAGATATGACAAGTTTTGTTATACCTTCAAACAATAAATATTTTCTTGCTGTTTTAAACAGTTCGATAACCAACTTTTTAATGCGAATTTATGCAATATCAAGACGTGGTGGATATTTAGAATATAAAACGCAATATTTAAAACAAATACCTTTCAAAGATATTTCAAAAAAAGCCCAGCAGCCCTTCATAGAAAAAGCCGACATCATGCTCTCCAAAAACAGGGAGTTTGATGAACTGAAAGCAGATTTTCTCAATTTCTTCAAAAGCGAATTAAAACCTGAGAAAATCAGCAGAAAACTGGAAAAATGGAATGCGCTTGACTGGGATCAGTTAAAAAAAGAAATGGAAAATTGCAAAGTCAAAGAGTTAAGCCTGAAAGAACGCAAAGAATGGCAGGATTATTTTATTGAAAAAAAGGAAAAAACCGATATAATTAAATCCGTCATTGACAGCACAGACAGAGAAATTGACCAGATGGTGTATGAACTTTACGGACTTACACCGGAAGAAATAAAAATAGTGGAAAAGACTCCGGCAGCAAACTGAGTGAAAAAATGACGATTCAGGAATACCTGCTTTTATAAAAGATCTGATTTTTTTATATACGAAAATTTTCTTTTGTTTACTCAGGGTTTGCAACAAAATAATCTGTACAATTTTTCTGTCCGGAAAATCCTAAATGGTTTGCAATATTTTATTTTGATACAGTCCATTCAAAATAATTTGAAAAAATTTCATTTGGAGCAGTTGTTTTTATAAATTAATGTAAAAGCATGACTTTGTATTGCACTGGACATTTTATACTGGAGGAGATACTGATGTTGCGCTGCATAAATCTTTTTGTTGGTATTCTGCTTGTAATGGGAACTTTTTCCTGTTCAACGGTAAATGAAAAAAATTCTCTGGACAGAAAACAGTCAGAGGCTACCAAAGCTGTGGGAGAGGCATATATGCAGGAAGGCAATTTTACACTTGCCCTCAAGGAACTGCTGAAAGCCGAACAGCAGAATCCGGATGATCCGGATTTGCACAATGATCTGGGACTTGTCTACATGGCAAAAAAACAGCCGGATCTGGCTGTAAAGCATTTTAAAAAAGCCATTGAGATCAGTCCTGATTTCACAGCAGCCAAAAACAATCTGGGAACAGCGTATCTGGCAAAGGAGGACTGGGATGCGGCCATAACCGTGTTTATGGAGGTCAACAAAGATCTGCTCTATACCACACCCCATTTTTCCCATTTCAATCTGGCATGGGCCTATTACAACAAACAGCAGTATGATCTGGCGGAACAGCATTACAAAGAAGCACTGGATACCGAACCGAGATTTGTCATTGCGCTGCGCGGACTGGCCCGTACCTATCTTGCCCTGAACAGACATGCAGAAGCACTTGCCACCCTGGAAAAGGCTCTGAATATTTCACCCCGTTTTCCTCCGCTGTATCTGGATCTGGCAAAAATTCAGATTGCATCCGGTGATACAAAGGTAGCAGTGGAAACCTATAAAAAAATCATTGCCCTTTTTCCAAAAACACCGTATGCCGAGGAAGCTCAGAAAGAAGCCGGGGCTATGCTGCTCAATACCGGCAACTGATCCTGCAGTGATGAATTTGGAATATGCCATTACCTGAAACATTTTGCAGAGGATCAGAACAGCAGATTTATTTTGACCTGAATTTTGCACAGAAAAAAAACTCTGTGCGACTCTGAGGAAACTCTGTGTAACTCTGCAGTTGAAAACAGTCTGCCGGATTTTTTCCGCTCACTACTACTGTCTATCAAGATTTGAATGATGGTTTATCTGCTGTCAAAAACCCTAAGGATTTTAAAGCCCCTTAGGGTTTCATCGTCAACTTAACCTTGACAAAGCACTACTGCTCTGTCAAGTTTGATTTTGTGATTTCACCTTTACAGAAAAACCGGATGACATTCTCATGTTTTGAAAGCGAATTAGTATAACATATTGTATATACATATTTTTTATGCATTGTTTATAGCGCTTACTCTGCCACTTCATCAAAATATAAAAATGCTGTATCTTTTTCAGGATACAGCATTTTTAAAAAACGGTCATAATCTCTCTTGTTTATGCGAATGCCTGGGAAGTGATTCTTTTTCCGGAAGAAGCACTGCTGCCGGGATTTACCCTGCGGCCCTGCGGTTCTGATATGTCAGAACAGCTTCCTGTATGGCCGCCGTCTGTTCTATGGTGAGAGGATGAGATTAATCAGACAGGGGAAATCACAGCGAAATGTAAACTATCCAACTTTGTTTTTTTATGGCACAGAAATTGTTCATGGAAATTTCCCATACGTCTCTCATCAGGGCATTAATAAATAATGCTTCATGGTATATATCAACAGTTCGGTAAAAAAATTTCGGTTTTAATAATTTCAAAAGGTTATAAATTCATGACTAAAAATCTGAATTTAATGATTTCAGTTGGTTATAATTTTAAACCTGATAATCAGAAAAAATTACCGAACCATTGATATATAGTGTTTAAGATAATTATTTTGGGTAGGCTGGGGTGAACGGAGTGAACCCCAGCATCCTGATTCAGTTGGGGTTCACTCCGTTCACCCCAACCTGCGTGAAACCCCAAAAGTATTTTCTTAAAGGCTATATCTGTTGCGGGCATTGCCGAATATCCGATAAAAAGCTGTCTTTCTTTAACTGAAAAACACCCGTGAGATGTCGTTATAAAAAACAAAAATCATCAAAAGCAGCAGGATGAAAAAACCGGCCTGCTGGGCAATCTCCCTGAAACGGGTATTGACAGGCTTTCCAGTAATGGCTTCAATAAAAAAGAAAAACAGATGACCGCCATCCAGCACCGGGATGGGCAGCAGGTTCAGAATGCCAAGACTCACGCTCAGCAAAGCAATCCAGAACACCAAATCCGAAAATCCTTTTTTTGCCATTTCCCCGGACATCTGGGCAATGATAATGGGGCCGCCAAGATTTTCTTTTACCGGAATGGTTCCCTGAATCATCTTGCCCACACTGAGTACTGTAAGTTTGCAGATTTCCCATGTCTGGCGCAGACTTTCGGTCATAGCCTCAAAAATATTCAGGGTTTTGTGCTCCCTTTCCTGAGACGCGGTGATGCCGATGATATAACGCTCGGTTTCCTCACCGAAAATATTCTTTCCGCTTACGGTTTTGGGAATAATGCCAAGGCTCAGTTCATTCCCCGCCCGGAGGATGGTGACAGCCATTTCATTTCCATTGCTGCCGGAGATCATAGCGGCCATCTCTTCCCATGTTTCAACGGACTGTCCATTGATGGACAGAATCAGATCCCCTTTCTGAATGCCGGCTGCATAGGCAGGAGAATCCGGCTGCACATCTCCGACCATAGGTTTGGCAATAAATACGCCTGAAAAGCTGAACAGCCCGAAAAAAATGAGAATGGTCAGAAGAAAATTGAACACAGGCCCTGCCGCGACAATGGCAATACGCTTTATTACAGGTTTATGTGTGAATGAAAAGGGAATATCCTCAGCCGGAATTTCAGCATCCGGCTCCTCCCCCACCATTTTGACGTATCCGCCCAGAGGGATGGCGGATATGCGGTAATCTGTTCTGCCCACTTTTCTGCCAACAATCCTGGGGCCGAATCCCAAAGAGAAAATTTCCACGCCGACCCCGCATAAACGGGCCAGCAGAAAATGTCCAAGTTCGTGGAAAAAGACAAGCACACCCAGAACAACAATAAATGCAAAAACACTGGTAGCCATGATAATTTCTAACCTATATTAAAAATTAATAAAATTCACTGCATTGTCAGGTTTGGTTTTGGAAGTTTTAACCGCAAAGGACGGAAAGACCGGGTTAATAAATTCAAATATGACAACGCAGCAGTACGGTTTCCGGAAAATTCCCGGAGTTGGATAAATATAAGCATTCCTCCCGGTTTTCAATATCTATTTTTTTCCCATCTTCTCATGAATCCTTTCCTCCGTCTTTTCCCTTGCCCATCGGTCAGCCTCAAAAATATCATCCAGCTCTGGATTATCCCTTACCATGTGCCTGTCCATGATTTCCTGAATCAGCACCGGAATGGCGTTAAAAGATATTTTTCTGTCCAGAAATGCCTCCACTGCGATTTCATTGGCAGCATTGAGAACAGCGGGAAGGGTTCCTCCTTTTTCACAGGCTTGGAAAGCGAGTTGCAGGCAGGGGAATTTTTCCATATCCGGTTCATGAAATGTCAGGTTTTGCAGACCGGCAAAATCCGGAATCGGCTGGCCGATGGGAAGCCTTTCCGGAAATGAAAGCGCATAGGCAATGGCTCCTTTCATGTCCGGAACCCCCAGTTGTGCAATGACAGAGCCGTCCCTGTATGCCACCATGGAATGCACAATGCTTTGCGGATGCACAATCACCTGAATACGATCGGTGTCAACATCAAAAAGCCGGCAGGCTTCAATGACTTCCAATCCCTTGTTCATCAGCGTTGCAGAGTCAATGGTGATTTTTCTGCCCATATTCCAGTTGGGATGTTTCAAAGCCTGTTCCGGCGTGATGGATGCAAATGCTTCCTTTGGTGTATTGCGGAAAGGCCCGCCTGAAGCGGTCAGCAGGATTTTGTCAAAATCTTCCCTGCGCTGTCCGGAAAGACACTGGAATATAGCGCTGTGTTCACTGTCCACCGGCAAAATATGCACGCGTTTTTCTTTGGCACGCTTCATTACCAGTTCCCCGGCCATGACCAGGGTTTCCTTGTTGGCAAGCGCGATCTGCTTTCCCGCGTCAATGGCCGCAAGCGTGGGTTTCAGACCGGCCGCGCCCATCATGGCAGCAACTACGGTATCTGCCTTTTCATGCGCGGCAGCAGCCATATAACCATGCTCCCCGCAGAGAATTTCCGTATCTGTATCAGCAGAAATAAGTTTGTGAAGTAGATCCGCTCCCTCTGCATTATAAACCGCTGCCATCAAAGGCTGAAACTGCCGCACCTGCTGAGCCAGGAGATCAATATTGGATTTCGCTGTGAGCGCTGTAATGGCAAAATGCTCCGGAAACATTTCCGCAATCCGCAGTGTATTTCTGCCAATGGAGCCGGTTGCTCCGAGTATGGAAAGATGTTTTTTTGCGGGTTCAGATTCTTTTTTATTCATCATTTTTTCATATTCCTGCATGATTGAGTATTATGCCTGTTTTCAGCATGTGTCCTATGAACAGTTCAGGCATTTTCTCTAATTTTTATGTTTACAATTCGGAGTCATTCTGCAAATGACAAGGGCAGGCAGGCCAGCTATGAGAACAGTTCGTGGCGATGCGTCCGGATGTTCAAACATTTGTGTCCTTTTCCTTGTGTTCTTTGTGACTCACAAAGGACGCATAACACTGAATTCACTGGCGGGGCGATAGCCCGTCCACTGCAATGATGGGTTATGCCTTTACTTTTTCCATAACTATTTTAGGATCCAATCCCCGCGCTTTACATTTTATCTCAAATTTCGGATCATTGATTTCCAGTCCAATCATGATTTCTCCAACACTGCTAATACCAAAAATACTCTGATTTTCATTTGAACTTATCATAAAATCCTGCTGCCCTAACCCAATTCCAATATTTATCCCGCTCTTTGTCTTCAAGTGACAGCAAAATCTTGTCATTGAACCATCATGATAAACGTGGTTAGCAGATAACCATGATATACCATATATAGCCGGGGCAAAGACTATTTCGTCTTCTTTTCCGTTATACTGATCCAATTTTGGTTTTCTTTGGCACGGAAATTGCGTATGCACCAAAACAGTTTTTTTCAGCCCGTCTGCTGGGTTTTTCAGGCCAAAAACGGATGATTTTTCACTTTCAGCCCGTCAGGCAAAAATCATGCCGGATAAAACCAAAATTGGATCAGTATATCATAAAATATTTTAGCAAGTCGAAACAGAGATTGTGATGCAAATATAATACCACGAATATCATCGAATGGTATAAAATCCACTTTTGCAGGATTTTCATTTTTATCTATTTTGATCACTTCAAGGCAACCTAAATGAGTCATCGAAGCATTAAGTAAATCCCCTTGAAGATCAGGATTTCCCTTTTCTGATTTTCCGGGTTCACCCTGCCATACAAAACCTTTCTTGAAACAAAAAGGACTTTCTTTATTGAGGAAGCAATCAATAATTTCTGTACAAATATCTTTGGAATCATTGAATGGTAATTCATCATTGAAATCCTCATCATCAATATTTTTCCTATCTTTAGAATCCAAATATTCAAGGCAGATGAGGTGTAATACCAATTCTCTATTGAAACTATATATTAATTGCATCCAAAATATAGGAGAA
>CAZHPS010000272.1:0-9422 GCA_964534335.1 uncultured Desulfobacterales bacterium | reverse complement strand
GCAGATGCGTCTGAGGAATTTTCAGAAAAAATCGCAGATGCGTCTGAGGAATTTTCAGAAAAAACCGCAGATACACCAAAGAAAACTTCCGGAAATATCATTATAATACCGGATTTTGATCCGGAAGATTTCCAAAAACTGGAAATGGGAATAAAAAAAGAGGAGGAAGGTTTTTCCCTCAAAGTGAAAATGAAAACTGCCCATGTTTCAAAATCGGAAACAGAAGAGGAATCCGGGAAAAAGGAAAAAAGCAGATACAAAAAGACAAAAAAGCGGATGAAGGACAGTTTTAAGGAAATAGCTGAATATCTGGAAAAGGGTACCCTTCCGGATGATGCCCTTGTTGCTTCCTTTCTGCAGGATTCCAGACTGATGACTTCCTTCAGCGAATACGGTGCGGAATTTTTTCCGGAATATGACAAAGCCTGTGCACAGTTCCGCAAAGCCTTTGAAAGCAAAGACATGGAAGCCTGCAAAACTGCATACAGCGAACTCAGCCGTCTGAAAAAAGACTGCCATAAACGGTATAAAGATTAAAAAATGACAAAAGGCTTTGAATACAGAAATGAATCCCTGTCTGCGGTTCCTGAGAATATTCCGGAGGAAATCACGGATACGGACAGGGAATTTTTTTTCAGTGTGGTTTCCACTGAGATAAATGAACAGCAGCAAAAACAGATTCTTGAACCATCTGCTGTTTATCCCCGTCAGGAATCTGTGCTGGCTGTGCACTGGCATCCGGAGCATGTGCCAATGGAGATGATTGCAGCACGGATTGATGCCATGTTTCCCAACAGAAAACAGGAACTCATCATTCCCACACAGCACAATGAAATTATGAGTTACGGGCCTTATTCCGGTGTGGAAGTGGACTGTTACGCGTCCGGATTCAATCAGAAAGTGCAGTTGCTGCTGCATTTTGAAAATGCAAATGTGGAAGAGGGAAAGGCACATACCTTAAAACAGATGCTGTCCCATACCTTCCAATATCGGTCTTCCCAGTTGTTTGATTTCATGGAAACCATTACAAAGCCCATTGAAGATCGTCTGAATGCGGCAGCAAAGCAGACCGGGGCGGATGCGGATTTGATCCGTTTTGTGCAGATATATGTCCGCAAAATTGAACAACTGATGAATGAGAATTATACGAAAATCTCCCCCTATTCCATAAAAAACAAGGTGCTGCCCCATTTTTTTGACTGTCTGCGGCCTATGTGCGGTACTGCTCTCATTGATCGCAGCCAGACCTTTATGAGTGCGGTAAAGATGATTGTCAAAGCCAATTTCCCGCTTCATTATTTTTACCGGGCATCGGAAGTGATTGAAGAAGCCCGATCCCTGCGCGCGGGTGTTGTGATTCCCCATCCGGAGCAGTTCTGGCCCATAATGCTCACAGCCTATGATGTGGATGGTGTGGAAGTATGGAATCCCCAGTCACACCGCTACACCAACTTTCTGGTTTCTGTGCTCAATGAAAAAAACCGGCGCATGGATTCTTCTGAAAGACCTTTGCTGATTTTTATGGGCGATGATACGCATATGAGTGAAAAAACCCGCAATCCCGCAGAACAGCATCCGGAAAAATCTGCACGGGAAATCGGTCTGCAGCCTGCCTGGGATGATCTGGACATCCGCAAAACCCTGATTCTGGCCGGAAGCAGCAGGAAACAGGTTATTGAGGAGTATAAAAAACGATTGGCGGGGTAAAGGATGCATGCCTTAGGGTTCAGTGTGTGTATAAAATCTGTATCAAAAAACCGGATTTTTTGGAAACATCCGGTTTTTCCCAAAATTTATGCCTGAAAATATATAGGAAATACTTATGAATGCAAAAGAGATTTTTGAGCATGAGTCAGTTCAGGACAGTCAGACCATCAGCAGATTTCTCAGGGAACTGATGAACGGGTTTGAAAACAGAAACATTGTCTTTGAATCAGAGGATCAGCAGATGGTTCTGCACCCGGATAATCTTCTGGAATTTGGCATTAAGGTGAAAAAGAAAAAAGACAAAAACAAAATCACCCTCAAATTTTTATGGAAAGATTCCGGGGAAGGTGTGATTTCTGAAAAAGATCTGACCATCGGCAGCGGACAGGGCGGAATTCAATGAAAAAAATTATTGAAAATTTCAGATTTCTTGCCATGGAGACAGAAAATCAGGTGAAAATGACCCATGGTCTGCTGGCAGAATCAGATCCATCCATTCTGGAAAAAATATCTTCCAAAGATGATTATATTGACAACCTGAAAACCACTGTTGAAAATGACTGTTTTTCGGAAATTCACACCCTGCCAAAGGATGCAAATCCCAAAACACTCAATGACATACGTGCCATTCACATTATCTGTGTCAATCTGGAGCGGATTGCTGATTTCTGCGTGAATGTGGCCCGGCAGACCCTGTATCTGTCTGATCCCAAATTTATCCACAAATACAATTACAAATCCATGTGTTCCGAGGCAATGAAAAGCCTGAACCGTATATCGGAAGTGTTTGAACATAAGGATTTGTCCGGCGCGCTGGATATCTGCCGGAGCGAGTTTCTTCTGGATCAGTTTTACAAGGAAAACTTTGATCAGCTCATGACGGAACTGAAAAAAAGTTCGCAAAGTTCCCATGTTGCTGATCTGGTGACAGTCATTTTTATTTTCCGCTATCTGGAGCGCATCGGCGATTCGCTGCTCAATATCGGTGAGGCTCTGATTTTTGCCATTATCGGGGATCGCATTAAAATCCGGCAGATTGATGCTTTGCAGAAAACCCTGAGCGAATCCGGATTTGAGGGAAGCCTTTCGGATATTGACATCACTTCGATTTGGGGTTCCCGTTCCGGATGCCGGATTGGAAAAGTGGGGAACAAACGGCCTGCGGGTTTCAAGGCACAGGGAATTTTCAAGGAAGGCTCACTCAAAAAAATAAAAAAGGAAAAGGAAAATATTGAAAAATGGAACACTCTTCTTCCCGGAATTGCCCCCCGGATTTTCGGGTATTATGAAAAACATACCACTGCTTCCATGCTCGTGGAATTTCTGGCCGGATGCACTTTGGATCAGGTTATTCTCACAGAAAAGGATGAGGTCATCCGCAATGTGATTTTTCTGTTTGAACAGACTGTCGCTGAGATATGGAACAGCACCCTGCACAGGGAAAGTATTCAGACTGATTACATGAACCAGCTTCAGTCCCGTTTTGCCAATGTTTACAGGGTGCATCCCTGTTTCACGCGTACCTATCAGCGGATCGGAAATGAGGATGTGCTTTCCACTAATGCTTTGATTGAAAACTGTGAACGGATTGAAAAAGAGATTCCCGCTCCCTTCACCATTTTCATTCACGGGGATTTCAACACCAACAATATTATTTACAATCATTCAGAGCAGAAAATCAATTATATTGATCTGTACCGCTCCCGTGATGCGGACTATGTGCAGGACGCGTCCGTGTTTCTGGTTTCCCATTTCCGGCTCCCGGTTTTTGATACAGAACTGCGGGAACGCCTGAACACAACAAGCCTTTATTTTTTTGAATTTTTTTGTGATTTTGCACAAAGGCATGAGGACAGAACCTTTGAGGCACGCATTGCTTTGGCACTGGCCCGGTCTTTTTATACTTCCACCCGTTTTGAACTCAATTACGGATTTGCCAGAACCATGTATCTGCGCGCCTGTTATCTGATGGAAAGAATATGTGAACACGAAGGCAAAGCCTGGGAAGATTTCCGGCTGCCGGAAGATATACTGTTTTACTGAATGCAACATTGTCTGAACCGCGGATGAACGCTGATTTCACGGATTACGCGGATTTTTCCTGTTCCATGTTCTCACACTCCGCGTCACTGCCATTGGCTTAATCCGAAAATGATTCATCCGGAGTGCCAAACTGAAAATTTGGCACTCCTTCGCCCCTTACGTTAATATACCATTACTTGAAACATTTGCAGAGGTTCAGATTCATATCTGAATTCCGCACAGAAAAACTCTGTGTGACTCTGCGGAAACTCTGTGTGACTCTGCGGTTAAAATCCGCCCGGCAGAATTACGAAAATATTTTAAGTATCGGTATAGCATTGACGCAGAGAATGAAAACAAAAAAAATCCGCGCAATCCGTGAAATCCGCGTGAATCAGTGGTTCAGACAGTGAAGAAAGTAACAACTATGCCCTTCAAAAGGGGAAATTTTTTTCAGAAACAATGGAGTCAAAACAATGCCAAAAATCGGAATTGTGGGCATCCGGGGAGGATGGTCTTCGGAAGAACTCGCGAATGCTGTGGAGCGGAAGACCGGTTACTGTCTGCTCATTGAACCGGACAGAATCAGTCTGGATTTATCCACCGGAAGCGCATGGTTTGAGGGAACCGATATTTCCAAACTGGACGCGCTTATCATCAAAAAAGCCGGGGGGCGTTACTGTCCCCTGCTGCTGGATCGGCTGGAACTGCTGCGTTTTCTCCGTGAGCAGGGACTGAAAATATTTTCTGATCCCTATAAAATCATGCGGGTGCTGGATCGGCTCAGTTGCACAGTCACACTGCGATCCGCAGGAATTCCCATGCCGGAAACCACCATTACAGAAAGCACGGCAGAGGCTCGGAGGGCAGTGGAAAAATACGGGGAGGCGGTATTCAAACCTTTGTACAGCACCAAAGCCAGGGGAATGGAGTTAATCTGTGACGGCCCGGACGCGGCAGGAAGAATTGAGGATTTTTCCGAAAATTTCGGCATGATGTATATTCAGAAAAAAATGGATATTGGGGGACAGGATCTGGGCATAGTTTTTCTGGGAGGAGAATATCTGACCACATATGCCCGGTGCGGAGACGGAAGCTCGTGGAACACCACCACCCGATCCGGCGGAAAATATCAGCCTTATACACCCTCTGCCAAAACCATTGCCCTGGCCCAAAAAGCACAGGATCTGTTCGGACTGGATTTCACCTGCGTGGATGTGGCTGAAAGCGGAGGCAACGGCCCCATTGTATTTGAGGTTTCCGCATTCGGCGGATTCCGGGGCATTCAGACAGCATCCGGCATGGACGCGGCTGATCTGTATGCGGATTATGTTCTGAAAAAACTGTAATTCAGATTTCAGTTGTCAGTGAACATTTATCAGGTGTCAGTTATTCAGCGACAGAATGTCACAAAATCCATAAAATCCACACAAACCTGACACTGCAAAGGAGCAAAAATGAAATGCCATGAAATCATCAGAAATATCCGGCAGGAGCATGTGCCAATTCACAAAATCCATCTGATTTTTGGCAACTGCTGCATGGAAGTGGCTGCAAATCAGAAGGAAATCATTGATCAACTGCGGCGTTATTACGGTCATTTTGTGCAAAGCACAGGCATGGCCCAGATTATCATTACGGTGCATGAAACCGATCCGCCGCGATTTGATCAGGAATTTGCTGCCAAAGAGCCTGAGCCGGGCAAGTCAAAAATCAAGGAGGAATATATTGATCTTGAGGATGGCAGAATCGTCAGGAAACGTCTTACCGGGATGGTCTTTTTGTTCGGAGAAGGCGAGAATCTTGCCATAGGCCCATGCCTGAACAACATCAACCAGATTGTCAATTTCATCAACAACCGTTTCATTGAATGGGAACTGTGCAGGGGATGTCTGCTGGGACATGCCGCAGGCATTGCATGGAAAGGAAAAGGTTTGGCACTGGCCGGGTTTTCCGGCGCGGGAAAATCCACGCTGGCCTTGCATATCATGAATCACGGGGCTTCATTTGTGAGCAATGACAGACTGATGATTGAAAAGAAAAAAAACAGCCTGACCATGTACGGAATCGCGAAACTGCCCCGCATCAATCCCGGAACCATTCTCAACAATCCCAGTCTGGAAAAAATACTCACAGATGAGGAACGGGAAAAGTTTTCCGGCCTGTCCAAAGATGATCTTTGGAAACTGGAGCACAAATTCGACGCGTCCATTGACGAATGCTTCGGTGCGGATCGCTTTGTCCTGAATGCACCAATGAACGCGCTGGCCCTTCTTAACTGGAAACGCAATGCCGGGCCTATGACAGTGAAACGGGTGAATCTTTCCGAACGCAGGGATCTGCTTCCCGCGTTTATGAAACCGGTCGGTCTTTTTTTTATGCCCTTTAACGGCTGCCGGATGCCGGAACCTTCGGAAAAAAACTATATTGAACATCTTTGTCTGTGCAGTGTTCTGGAGTTTTCGGGCGGCATTGATTTTGAAGCAGCGGCACAAACCTGTATTTCTTTTCTGGAAAAGGGAACCCTGTAAAACGGAGCCTGCTTTGCCATGCGCATTCAAATCACCAAAACCCTGAACCTGCCGGATATTGTCAAACTGGAGAGATTCAGACGCAGCCCGGATCTTGGGCCGAAGATTCTTTTTTTCAGCGGCGGAACCGCACTCAGGGACACTTCCCTGGAACTGGTTTCCTATACCCATAATTCCATTCACATCATCACCCCCTTTGATTCCGGAGGCAGTTCCGCTCTGCTGCGGGAGGCTTTTGAAATGCCCGCCATCGGGGATGTGCGCAACCGGCTTCTGGCTCTCGCAGATCGTACCCTGCACGGCAATCCGGAAATCTTCCGGCTTTTTGCGCACCGTTTTCCCAAAGACGGGAATCCCGATGATCTGAGTGCTGAACTGGCTGACATGATAAGCGGAAAGCATTTTCTGGTCAAAGACATTCCTGATCCCATGCGGAAAATCATCCGGCAGCATCTGGAACTGTTCCGCAGATACATGCCTGACAGTTTTGATCTGCGCAAGGCCAGTATGGGAAATCTGATTCTCGCAGCAGGTTATCTGAGCAGTTTCCGCAATTTTGACACCATCATCTATATTTTTTCCAAACTGGTGCAGGTGCGGGGCATTGTCCGGCCTGTGATCAACAAATATCTGCATCTTATTACCGAACTGGAAGACGGCAGGATTCTTGCAGGTCAGCATCTGCTTACCGGCAAGGAATCTTCCCCCATATCTGCAAGGGTGAAAAAGGTGTTTCTCAGTGATTCGCGGGAAAATCCTGTTCCGGCGCATGTCAGAATACGGGAAAAAATGACAAAGCTTATCGGTGAAGCTGACCTGATCTGCTATCCCATAGGAAGTTTTTACTCCAGCCTTATCGCGAATCTTCTGCCTGAAGGCGTGGGAACAGCCATTGCCCAAAATCCCTGCCCCAAAGTTTTTATTCCCAATACCGGATGCAAAGATCCGGAAACATACGGCCTGTCTCTTATGGAGCAGGCAGAGCGGCTCACAGATTATCTGAGAAAAGACAATCCCGAAGAAATTTCACCCAAAGATGTTCTGAATTTTGTCCTGATGGACAGGGAAAAAGGAAATTATTCCGGTGAACTGAATGAAAAGTCCCTGATCAGCGCAGACATACGAATCCTTGACCTCCCGCTGGTCACTCCCCAATCTCACCCTTATATTGATGAAAAACTGCTTGCATCAGTCCTGCTTTCTCTGACATAATGGTGTTCAGGTTTCAGGTGTTCAGTATTTATTTCCTGAAATGCAAAATCCTGAGCCATGATACCAATCCGTTTTCAAAACATGAGCATGCAACATGCTGTTTTTCCGTGCTGTCCGTGTTTTTCGCGGTTAAAAAAAAGAGGCATTCCCGGAACTCTGAAAGCGATTTGGTATGAAAACACCTTTTCAGTGGTGAATCCCATGAAATATGACCGTAACAAAGTGCTTATTGAAACCCTGAAACGTCTGCTGCGAAGGGATGCAGGACATCATCTGCGCAAAATTGTCGGCAAAACCCATGCAGCGGATTTGGCGCGGATATTTCCCTCTCTGACGCTGCCCCACCAGACAAAACTGTATGCACTGATGGAAGACAGGGAGCAGAAAGGAATTCTCTTCAGTGAACTGGCAGTGCTTGACCGGGAAATTTTTCTGCCATTTATCCAAAGTCTGAAACTTGAAGAGATTGTTTCCGTACTGGAAGAAATGGCTGATGATGATGCAGCCGACATTCTGGGAACTTTGCCGGAAGAACTGTCTGATGCTATCCTGAAAAAAATGAAAAAAGAAGGCTCTGAGCAGGTGGAGGAACTGCTCAGTTACGGGGATGACACTGCAGGCGGCATCATGGTTCCGGATTTCATAGCCCTGCGTGAGGACATGACAGCAGAAGAGGCCATCAAATCCATTCAGAACGAACATGCAGATACAGAAATGCCTTTTTATCTTTATGTCACAGATGAATATGAAAAACTGACCGGAGTATGCTCCCTGCGTCAACTGGTAGTGGTATCTCCCCGGAAAATGCTGAAAGACTTCATGACCACAGATGTTTTCTCTGTGCGCACCAATACCGATCAGGAAGAGGTTGCCAAACTGGTGGCCCGTTATGATTTTCTGGCCGTGCCTGTGGTGGATGAAAACAACAAACTCGTGGGTATTGTAACTGTGGATGATGTCATTGACATCATGCGGGAAGAGGCCACTGAGGATATGCTGAAAATGGCCGGTGTGGGAACAGAATTCACGGAAACCAAATCGGTTTACAAAAGCATGAGAATCCGTCTTCCCTGGCTTTTTGTCAGTTGTCTGGGCGGCATCAGTGCCACAATGATTATAGGCGGATTTGCAGATACCCTGTCAAAAGTGGCTGCGCTTGCGGCCTTTATTCCGGTCATTTCCGGCATGGGCGGCAATATCGGAACCCAGTCCTCCACCATTGTGGTCAGGGGGCTTTCCACCGGTCATCTGAATGTCAGGGATATCCGCTCTGTGGTATTCAAAGAACTGAGCATCGGGCTTCTGCTGGGAATGATTTACGGTATGCTCATGGGCGGTGTGGCCTTTTATCAGTATGGAATGTACCGCCTGAGTGCGGCAGTATGCTCTGCTCTGCTCTGTTCCATGTCCGTGGCCGCTTTAGTGGGTTCCACCCTGCCTATGATTTTTGCCCGTTTCAATATTGATCCCGCTGTTGCAACAGGCCCCTTTGTCACCACTTCCATAGACATTGTTGCGGTTTTTCTGTATTTTCAGATAGCAACATTTTTTCTGGGGATTTAAGGAAAGAGTACGGTTCTTTTTGAGACTGAAATGCGCAAAGAGAAATAATACCATTACTCAGAAGATTTGACAGCATAGCCACGAATGACACCAATCTGCACGAATTGCACAAAACATAATTCGTGCAATTCGCGGCTGCACCATTAAATGTTCTAAGTAATGGTATAATACCAATTCTCCATTGATTTGATACAATACCGTCAGTTTTTCCGCTGCCGGGCGTGTGCAAAAAACCGCTCCGCTTAATTTTTGCACTCCTCCGGATTTGTATTCAGCATTGTATAAAATCAATGGCGAACCGGTATAATACCCGATTCGCCATTGGTTTGATACAATACTGTCAGTTTTTCCGCAGTTCCGTGTGTGCAAAAAACCGCTCCGCTTAAT
>CAZHPS010000271.1:0-9453 GCA_964534335.1 uncultured Desulfobacterales bacterium | reverse complement strand
GAACTTCCGGGCTGCTGTTTTCCCAAAGATGCGGAGCGCACCTATGATCGGTCTTTTGAGCATTTTGCCCGGCTGGTGAATCAGAAAAAGGTATAAACAGGGAGGAAAAAAACAAATGGCTGATATGTTTGCAGATTACAAAAAGCAACTGGCAGAAAAATCACAGCCGCAAAACGTACCGACCCCTTTTTCCCAAGGCAGCGGCAGTAAAAATTTTGAATACCTGTACCGGGGCGCATTTACCATGCTCAAAATCCGGCTGAATGCCGGAGAACGCATCAAAGCTGAATCAGATGCAATGGTTGCCATGAGTCCCAATGTCAGTGTGGAAGGAAAACTCGAAGGCGGGGTTCTGGGCGGTCTGGGCCGTATGCTCACCGGTGAAAAGTTCTTTTTTCAGACACTTCACGCTCAGCATGGCCCCGGAGATGTGTATCTTGCTCCTGCTGTTCCCGGAGATATTATGGAAATTGAAATGGACGGCACAACTTCCTATATTCTGCAGAAGGACGGTTTCTTTGCCGGTTCTGAAGGACTGAATGTTTCTACCAAAATGCAGAATCTTGCCAAAGGGCTTTTTTCCGGTGAAGGTTTTTTTATCATCAAAGTCAGCGGCATGGGAACCCTGTTTGTCAGTTCCTACGGTTCCATTCATCCGATGGATTTGGCAGCGGGCGAGGAAATCATTATTGACAACTGCCATCTGGTGGCCTGGCCCGAAACCATGCAGTATAATGTGGAAAAAGCCTCATCCGGCTGGATATCCTCTTTTACATCCGGAGAGGGACTGGTCTGCCGTTTCCGCGGACCGGGACGGGTCCTGATTCAGACCAGAAATCCCAGAGGATTTGGTTCCTGGATCCGGCAGTTCATACCGATAAAATAAAGCTCCTCTGAGATTTGACAACTTTTGGAAAGTTGTCAAATCTTATTAAATTCAGGCAGATTAAGCCATGAATGACACGAATATGCACGAATTGCACAAAACATTATTCGTGCAATTCGCGGCTGTACCGTCAAATCTTATTAAATTCAGGCAGATTAAGCCACGAATGACACGAATCTGCACGAATTGCACAAACCATTATTCGTGCAATTCGTGGCTGTACCGTCAAATCTTCTGAGTAATGTCATATACGGACAAAAGTTGAGGAAAACACTGTAATTGCTCCCCTTTTGCAAAACAGGGAATCAGGATTATTGAATTTCAGACAGTTATCAAGGTTAGCTGCCGGAAGAAGCCCGGTGGAGTTATGTAAAAAAAACATGCCAAGCAGTATGATATCGCGGTCAAAATTGATACTGCCCTGTTTACAGTGGAAAAAAACAACAAATCCCTCAAAGGTGCGCTGCCGGACAATTATTTTTCCCGTCTGGGGCTGGATGCAGGCAAACTGGCTGCCCTTATTGACACCATCAGCAATATTCAGACCATACAGGACAAAGAGCAGGATGTGGTGGGCCGGGTTTATGAATATTTCCTGGGCAAATTTGCCGCAACCGAAGGCAAAAAAGGCGGGGAATTTTACACACCGGGCAGCATTGTCAACATGATTGCTGAAATGATTGAACCCTATAAGGGCAAGATTTACGATCCCTGCTGCGGTTCCGGCGGCATGTTTGTCCAGTCTGTAAAATTTGTGCAAAGCCACCACGGCAATACCATAAACATTTCCATATACGGTCAGAAATTCACCATCGACACCTACAAACTTGCAAAGATGAATCTGGCCGTGCGCGGGATTTCCGCGAATCTGGGGGAAGTGTCAGCAGATACCTTTTTCAATGATCATCACAAAGATCTGAAAGCCGATTTCATCATGGCCAATCCGCCTTTCAATCAGAAACAGTGGCGGGCAGAGAATGAACTGATTGATGATCCCCGGTGGGCCGGTTATGAAGTGCCGCCCACAGGCAATGCCAACTATGCGTGGATTCTGCATATGGTTTCCAAACTTTCTGAAAAAGGTGTGTCCGGTTTTGTGCTGGCCAACGGTTCCATGTCCACCAGTACCAGCGGAGAAGGGGCCATCCGGCAGAAAATGATTGAAAATGATCTGGTGGACTGCATGATCGCGATGCCGGGACAGCTTTTTTACACTACCCAAATCCCGGTCTGTATCTGGTTTCTGACAAAATCCAAAAAAGCTGATAAAGAAAGAGGATACAGAAACCGGCAGGGGAAACCCTTTTTATTGATGCCCGGAAAATGGGTTCTCTGACGGATCGCATTCACAGGGATCTGTCCATTGATGAAATTGCAGAAATTGCAAATACATACCATGCTTGGAAAAGGGTAAAGGGTGAAGGGGAAAGGGTGAAATATGCGGATAAGGCAGGGTTCTGCAAATCCACGACTTTGGAAGAGATTCAGTCCCACAATTATATTCTGACACCGGGGCGGTATGTGGGAGCCGAGGCAGTGGAAGATGACGGCATTCCCTTTGAGGAGAAAATGGGGGAACTTTCCGCTGCGCTTTATGATCAGATGCGGGAATCGGTGCGGCTGGATGAGCTTATCCGCAAAAATCTGGAAGTGCTGGGATATGGAGAATGAGAAATGAAGACTGAACTGATTCAAAATGAACAATACAGAACATGGCTGAAGGATGTAAAACAGAAAGTCCGTCACGCGCAGTTAAAAGCCGCTGTGTCCGTGAATACGGTTTTGCTGCAATTTTACTGGGATTTGGGCGCAGAGATTGCTGAAAAGCAGAAATCGGCTGACTGGGGAAGCGGTTTTCTTTCACAGTTAAGCAGGGATCTGATGGCTGAATTTCCTGATCTCAAGGGTTTTTCTTATCGTAGTCTCAGGGCAATAAAACAATGGTATCTTTTTTATTTCAGGGAGTTTGAAAATTTGGCCACAGGCTGTGGCCAAATTGCGAAGCAGGATGCCGCAAAAATATTTCAAATCCCCTGGGGACACAACAGAGTTATCATTTCCAAGTGCAAAAATACAAAAGAAGCCCTTTATTATGTTCAGAAAACAATGGAACATAACTGGAGCCGCAATGTTCTGATACACCAGATGGAAAGCCGTCTGTTTGAACGGGAAGGAAAGGCCGTCAGCAATTTTTTCAAAACCCTGCCTTCCCCCCAGTCCGATTTGGCGGAGCAGACACTGAAAGATCCATATATTTTTGATTTTTTGTCTTTAACAGAGGATTATAAGGAAAGAGAACTGCAAAAATCGCTGCTTGACCATATTGCAAAATTCCTTCTGGAACTGGGGGCCGGATTTGCCTATATGGGAAAGCAGATTCCCCTGCAGGTAGGCGGACGGGATTTTTTCCCGGATCTGCTTTTTTATCATACCGTGCTTCACTGCTATGTGGTGATAGAATTGAAAACCGGAGAGTTTGAACCGGAACATGCCGGAAAACTGAATTTTTACATCAAAGTGGTGGATGAACAGTTTCGGAAAAAAGGGGATGAACCCACAATCGGTATTCTTCTTTGCAAACACAGAAATAAACTGGTTGCCGAATATGCCCTGAGTGATATTAACAAACCTATCGGTGTTTCAGAATATCAGCTTACCCAATCTCTGCCGGAAAACCTGAAATCAAGTTTGCCGTCCATTGAAGAATTTGAAGCGGCATTAAGCAGGGAAATGGGAGAAGTCTGAACATGATTATGCAGGAGTTACACGATGAAAAAAATCCTGTGCATTCTGTATAAATCCTGTATAATCGTGTTCAAACAACAGAAATGAGAATCAGGAGGTATGGGGATAAGACATGACCGCCAAAGATATTTTCCATGATGCTGTCAGGGTAGTGGGGCTGCACATACTGACAAAAAAATAACTATTTAATATTATTATATTTTCAAAAATATACTGATTTTTGTCTATATATAATAAATACAAACAGTTATACGATACATTCATGATACTGCTTATACTGATTCTAAATAACATATTGATTTATATATTAAAAAAATCAGTATGGGGATTCCCACTACCCATTTTTCCTGAAATATTCCTCATCAGTGCAAACACGCTGACATTAGAAAATCCAAAAATTCTCAGCAGAGAGATCTGTCTGATACCGATTCGCCATTGGTTTGATCCAGTACCGTCAGTTTTTCCGCAGTTCCGGGTGTGCAAAAACCGCTCAGCTTAATTTTTGCACTCCTCCGGATCAGTCCGGATAGTATCAGGTCAACAGCAAATCGGTATGAGAGCATCTCCCGCGTGCAGAAATTGTATTTCCGCACTCCTCCTGACCTGCTTATTTCTTCCGCGCGCGCAGTTCCAGGCAGTCTTCCAGAGAGGCTTTTCCCCTGACCACATCCTCGGCAAAGGTACGGCAGTCGGGTGCACCGCAGGCAGCACAGTTTTTTCCGTTGATATGGCCCATGATGGTATAGATTTCCGCCATGTTTTCCAAAGACAGGGGCTCCTGATGAACCCCGAAAATCTGCCGCATGGCAGCAGGACTGGCTTTTTTGACAAACCAGCCTTCCTGATAAAAACGGAGAAATTCACTGCGGGAAACCCGTCTTTCAATTCCTCCCTGCAAAATGGTTTTCTGAATGTCTCTTTTGGCAAGATAGGGATCAATGGCTGTGAGAATGCCCCCCACACATCCTTCCCGGCAGGTGCGGAATTCAATATACTCTGTATCCCCAAACAGCCCCATTTCGATTTTTTCCAGATAGGATATGGTTTCTTTCAGACCTGAAACAGCAAGTGATCTCTCAATTTTCAAATCCGCGATTTCACCGCCTGATATTCCCCATATCAGACTGCTGACAGTGACACCGTAATCAAAAACATCAGAGGAGGGAGGTTTGCTGGAACATTTCTTAATACGGCGGGTCAGTTCCCCGAAAATATCGTTGAATCCCAGGGCTTTGACTTCATAGGAACGGTTTTTGAGAAAAGAAACCCGGCTGGGTTCCATTTTGGTGGTGCATGGGACAATATAATACAGTTGGAAGGGTCGTTCTGTTTTCTGATATTTCTCTGTAAGCACCCGGTTCACTTCCCGGGCCATAAGAGTGACAGGCCGGGAAACCGGCAGAATATGAGAGAGAAGTCCGGGAAATTTGTATGCAATCAGACGCACCACCACCGGGCAGACAGGGGAAATCAGGGGCCATGGGGCTGTCTGCTCTTTTCTGTTCCGGAGAATAAAATCTTCGGTGGCAAACTGGAACATCTCCATAAAATAGGACATATCAACCGCATGGGAAAATCCCATCCACCGAAGTCCCTGCAATACGGTTTCCGGCGGAACTCCGGGAATCTGGGAATAGAGAACAGGTGAAACCAGGGCAACAGAAATCTGATCGCGGGAAAACCCTTTCAGATTGCAGGTGGATGCAGACACCGCTCCTGCGGAACAGATCCGGATACATTCCCCGCATCCAATGCACTGATCCGGCAGGAGAACAGGTCTGCTTTTCCGGATACGCAGAGCGCGGGTCGGACATATCCGCACACAGTCACAGCAGCCTGTGCAGAGATCATCATCAAAACGCACATACCGGGGAGCCGTGATTTTCTCCACACTTATCCTCCTTTGGCGTTGATAAAAAATACCATGTGCACCTCTGTTCCCTCGCCCGCGCGGGATGACAGTTCAAACTCATCTGCATTTCTTTTCATATTTGGCAGTCCCATGCCCGCGCCAAAACCCATTTCCCGGAAGTTGTCGGATGCAGTGGAATATCCCTCCTGCAGGGCCAGTTCAATATCCGGAATCCCGGGGCCGTTGTCTGAAAGTTGCAGAACTATCCGATCTTTTTCAATGCTGATGGACAGATGCCCCTCCCCTCCGTGCATGACCACATTCATCTCCCCCTCATAACCGCAGATAGCCACACGGCGGATGAGTCCTGCATCCAGATTGAGGGATTTGAGAAGATTTTTGGCATGAATGGATGCTTCACCGGCATGGACAAAGTCTTTTTTGTTGATTTGGAAAATTTTGTGCAGAATCGGCTGACCCATCATCTGGCTCCGTTAAGTCCTGTCAGTCCCAGCGCATGAAGCCGGCCGCAGGATACAAACATGGAAAAGGGGCTGGATAAAAGAGGAATGCCTTCCTCCTTTGCCATTGCAATGACTTCCTGGGGCGGAATTTTGTTCCGCACAAAGACCACTGCGCTCACTCCGGATACTGCCGCAGTCCGCACGCTCTGCACAGTGGTAAGACCTGTAAGAAAAACACATCCCTCAGCCACTCCGGCCAGGATATCGCTCATCAGATCACTGGCCCCTGCGGTGCGGATTTCCCTGTCCAACTGATCTTCCCCGGTCAGGACAGAGGCCCCCAGCGACTGCTGTATTTCATGTAATTTCATCATTTATGCCTAATAATTCAGGTATTCTGTGTCAGGTCATGGTCAGGGGAAGAATTCAGTAATATAAAATAAATTCAGTCCCCAAACCCGGTTCCCCCGGTTCCGGCAATCAGTGCCCGGACTACCATGACCCGTCCAGTCCCCTGAGACCGTTCATATACAGACGTCCGCTTGCCACGAACATGGAATATTCCGTGAGCATAACCGGGAGGTTATAGGATTTTGCCATATCAATGACTTTCTGTCCGGGTCTTTTTCCCCTGACAAATACAACCGCACCGACTTCGGCAATTCTGGCTGTACGGATGACCTGTTCTGTGGTCACGCCTGTGAGCAGGGCAGCCCCTTTTGCCACAGTTGCCAGAATATCCTCCATCAGATCCGCACCGCCCCCGCCGAATACGGATCTGTCCATATATTCATCCCCGGTGAGGACTTCGGCACGCAAAGTATCCCTGACCTCAGATAGTTTCATAAAATACTGCCTGTTTTCAGATTATTGGGTTTCATACCGCGCAAGGATGTCCAGAACAGTATCCGGTTTGACAGCACCATAGACATCCCCGCTGATGACCATTACCGGGGCCAGACCGCACGCACCCAGGCATCTCACTGATTCCAGGGAAAAACAGCGATCCACTGTGGTGCATCCCTCTGCCATGTCGTATTTGTTGCTGATGCGGCTGATCACTTCCTTGATACCTTTCACATAGCAGGCTGTTCCGGTGCATACCCTGACCGTGTGCCTGCCCTTGGGTTTCATGGAAAAAAGGGCATAAAAGGATGCCACACCAAAAACATCGCTGCGGGGCAGGTTCATGCCCAGACTGATATAATCCATCAGTTCGGTCGGCAGATATCCGACAACTTCCTGACTTTTCCGCAGCACTGCAATAATGGAACCAGGCAGCCCAGCGTGTTCCGCAATAATACCGTCAACCCTGTGCCACATTTCTTCGCTGATGTCTTCATGATAAGGATGCATAAAGTCCGCCATTTTTGAATCTCCCAAAGATTTGCTGTTGTTTGAGACAGTCATACACATAAAAAAGAAAAAAACAGATACCCGCTTATATACGCTGGGCTGTATTCATTCCACAGAAATCGCAAAAAGTCAATAACATCATAAATATTGTGCTTTTATTCCCCCATGGGCCGGGGTTCCGTGCCCTCAGCGGATCGGGCATACTCCTCTTCTAAGGATTTGTCATAGAAAGTAAAACATCCCCTGTGTTTTTTGGATGCGTACATGGCAACATCCGCGCATTTCACCAGTGCTTCCACATCCAAAGCATCCCTGGGATAGGAACTGATGCCGATACTGGGAGTGATGAAATCAATCCTGTATTCCTTGACATTATAAGGATTTGAAATACTTTCAATAATCCGCCTTGCCGCCTCCGCGGCATTGGACCCGCCTGTATTGTTCAGAATCACGGTGAATTCATCTCCGCCCAGACGGCAGATATGATCGGTTTCCCGCAAAGTGTTTTTCAGGCGTGCGGCCACCTCCTTGAGAATCTCGTCGCCCACATCATGGCCGTAATCATCATTGACCTGTTTGAACCTGTCCAGGTCCATATAGAAAATGTTTTTCTCATTATTGTCCCGGCGGGCATAGGCCAGTGTTTCCTTGAGTTTCTGGAAAAAAGCCTTGCGGTTGTAAAGACCGGTAAGGGAATCATGGTAAATCAGGTAGAGCAGATCACTGATATTTCTGGCAACGCCCCGGAATCCGAGAACTTCTCCCATTACATCCTTTATGAGGAAAACCGAGATTTCCACATAGCAGTGGGAACCGTCCTTGCGGATGAGTGTCCATTCAAAGCCTTTGGCCGGTATGCCGGTTTCAAATGCCCTTGTGAAGGTTTTTTCCGCTTTTTCAGCAGTGCTTTCCTCCATAAAATCCCGGAAATTCATAGCCAGCAGTTCTTCCTTGCTGTATCCCAGCATACGGCAGAGAGCGTCATTGAAAAAGACCAGATTGCCAAGCAGATCTGCTTCGTAAAAGCATTCTTCAATGTTTTCCAGCATGGCCCGGTACCGCTCCTCGCTCTGGCGCAGGGAAGCCTCTGCCTCCCGGTACATCCTGATCTTCCATTCCAGTCTTTCATTGATTTTGCCCAGATCATAGGCCCGCTCCCTGGCCCGGTCATTGGAGCGGAGCAGGTTTGTACATTCCCGGTCATGGGATTTTATTTTCCGTGTGCTTTCTTCGAGCTGATCTGCCATGCGGTACAATGCCCAGGACAGAAGACCGATTTCCCCGCTGTCAGCCACAAACCGTCTTTCGGAAATTCTGCCTTTCCTGATGAATTCCCCTGCTGTATTCATCAAATATTTCAGAGGGGTCAAAAAATAATGCAGCAGATAGGCAAAGATCAGCAGAGACAGTGCATAGGAAACAGAAAGGGACAGGAGAATTTGATTTTGCAGGGTGCGAATGCGGTATTCCGCTGGCTCCACATCCGGGGATACAGCAACATACCATCCGCGTTCTTTTATATATTTCACACAGATATTTTTCCCGCTTTCAGAAAGGCAGCTTACTGCCGGTTCAGCCGTGTGTCCAAGATCAGGGTCAGGCAGTTTGCCGCGGAAAAAACCGGCCGGGAGTTTTTTCAGTTGGGGATCCGGATGAAAGACAATATTCAGATTCCGGTCAAAAATGAACACTTTACCATCGTTTTTTTCTTCCCCCGGCAGACGCTGTAATACCTGCCGCAGTGTTTCTCCCAAATCATTGGCATGGGATGTTCCGCTGTCAGGTTTCCGGGAAAACTTTTCCGCAGTCTGCCCGCACAGCAGTTCTCCTATCCCCCCAATTTTTATGATGGCATTTTCCTGATATATTTCAAAAATATATCTTTCTGCCAGACATATGCAGTGGCACGCGATCAGCAGATGAAGCACCCCGCTGATCAGCACAAGGGAAAAAAAAATTCTTCTGAAAAGAACTGAAGCAAACATGCGTCCCTCTGTCAGTGAAACGTCATCCGTAAACAGGCTCCGTATTTTTTTCTGATTACCGCTCACCGGCAGACGGCTGCTGCAGGCTGTCCGCAGATCTCTGCATTCACCCCATGAATACATTCAGTATTTCTTTTCTGGCATCCACATGCTGGATGGTCACCT
>CAZHPS010000270.1:0-9611 GCA_964534335.1 uncultured Desulfobacterales bacterium | reverse complement strand
GCGGTTAAAATCTGCCCGGCAGAATTACCAAAATGTTTTAAGTATCGGTATAAAAATATTTAAATCAAGTTCAAAATCAGTAGAACTCGTGTTTTATTTGGTATATTCATTTCAATAAATCGCCTTATGCCAAAAACCGGCGTGTGGTGATTGAGGTGAGGGAGTAATGCAACCGCCCTGAACTGTGACTGAAAGGATTCCCGTGATTGCCATGAGTGATAAATTATGGTAATCAGTTTGTCTGGAACTCTGATTTGTCTGATTCATCTGATTTGTCTGATTTATCTGATTTATCTGATTTATCTGATTATTGTGATGAATCTGATTAAGGCATGAGTAAAATCAGAGTATTGTCTGGAACTCTGATTTGTCTGATTATTGTGATGAATCTGATTAAGGCATGAGTAAAATCAGAGTAATCAGACAAATCAGATGAATCAGAGTTCAGACAATTTAAGGCATGAGTAAAATCAGAGTATTGTCTGGAACTCTGATTTGTCTGATTAATCTGATTTATCTGATTAAAGCATGAGTAAAATCAGAGTATTGTCTGGAACTCTGATTAATCTGATTATTGTGATTAATCTGATTAAGACAAGAACAAATCAGAGCAATCAGACAAATCAGATGAATCAGAGTTCAGACAATGTTTAATCAGAGGAATCAGATAAATCAGACAAATCACAGTTCAGACAATATTTAATCAGAATAATCAGATCAATCGGTTTGCAGGGTGGGTTACGCTCCGCTACATCTACCCTGCAATCTAATCAGATAAATCACAGACAATACAGTTCAGACAATATTCAAAAGGAGGAGGCTATGACCGTATTGCAGGCAAAAACCAATGACAGAAGCCATTATTATCCTGCCGGGCGGCTGCCTCAGCCGCGGCTGTTAAAAAACGGAGACCGTCTGACCAGAGAGGAGTTTGAACGCCGCTGTGATGCGATGCCAAACCTGAAGATGGCGGAACTGATTGAAGGAGTGGTGCATATGGGATCACCGGTAAGTATGGATCACAGCGGTTCTCATGGAGACACAATGGGCTGGCTTGCAATTTACAGCTTTGCAACTCCGGGGGTGAGAATGTATTGTACGCCCAGTTACCGTCTTGATATGAAAAATGAATTTCAGCCTGATGTCCTGGTGCGGATTGAATCCGGCGGACGATCCTTTGCCGGAAAAAACAATATACTGGAAGGTGCGCCGGAACTGGCGGCTGAAATCTCTGTGAGCAGTGCATCCAAAGACCTTCGTGAGAAAAAGGCGGTTTATCAGCGTTGCGGGGTTCAGGAATACATTGTCTGGCAGGTGCGTCAGAAACGTCTGGACTGGTTTGAACTGAAAAACGGGCAGTATCAGCCGCTGCTTCCGGATGAAAACCATGTGATTCACAGCAGGGTTTTTCCGGGACTGCGCCTGCGGACTGACGCTCTTTTAAACCGGGATTTGGCGGGCGTGGCAGCAGAGTTGCAGAAAGGACTGCAGACAGAGGAACATGCCGCATTTGTCCGGATGCTGAAAGAAAACCGTATGAATCCGGATTGACAGTTTGCAGGGGCAGCTCCAGAGTAACCCACCGCAACCGGGCAATGGCTGGTTACGCTCCGCTGCACCCGCCCTGCAAAATATAAACTGTCTGAAAAATACCATAAACCATTAACCAAAGGAATTCGGGGACGGTGAAGCGGAGCCAACCCGCCATCCGGCACATTTCAAATATGGTTACATGGTTCAAAATGATGGGTTTCGCTAACATTTCATCCACGCTGCGAAACTGAAACCTTAAATTATGATAACAGATGAAAAAGAATTTTTCCGCGAAGCAACACTCCGTATCTGCCAAAGTCTGGATATAGAAAAAGCCCTGCATTCCTGCCTGCTGTATATCCGGGATTTTCTTCCGGCCGGGCAGATGTGTTTTCATGTATTTCATCCGGAACCCGGCATTGTGGAAACTGTTGCCCATGCCACAGTGGAAAACTGCCGATCCCTGTCTGTCCGAACCCCGCTTCCTCCGGAGGCAATGGCACAGATCAAAAACCAGAGATCCCTTCGTGTCCGGCATATTCCCCGGCTCGGAGATGATCCGGTCACCAGCCGGGTCGCGAAGCAGTTGCATGTGGAGAATTTGTCCGCTGTGGTCATGGATCTGGTGCTGGAGCGCACCCTGCTGGGGATTGTTTCGGTTTTTGACAATGGAAAGGAAAAATTTCAGCAGGAACATGCCCGGCTTCTGCGGCTGCTTAACAAACCCTTTGCCATTGCCCTGACCAACAGCATGAGATACCGGGAACTGCGCAAACTCCGGGATCTGCTGGCTGATGACAACCGTTATCTCCGGGATGAACTCCGGCGCATGGCAGGCGGGGAAATCATTGGTGCGGATTTTGGTCTGCGGGATGTGATGGAGCAGGTGCGGCAGGTCGCGCATCTGGACAGTCCTGTGCTGCTGCTGGGGGAAACCGGCACAGGCAAGGAAGTCATCGCCAATGCAATCCACAATGCATCTTCCCGGAGGGATGGGCCTTTTATTAAAGTCAACTGCGGGGCTATTCCTCAAACCCTGATGGACAGTGAGCTTTTCGGTCATGAAAAAGGGGCCTTTACCGGCGCGCTGTCCCGGAAACGGGGGCGTATTGAACGCTCGCACGGTGGAACCCTGTTTCTGGATGAAGTCGGGGAACTGTCTGCCGAAGCCCAGGTGCGTCTGCTTCGGGTTCTGCAGGAAAAGGAGATTGACCGGGTGGGCGGAACCGGGCCGGTCAAAGTGGATATACGGATTATCGCTGCCACGCACCGGAATCTGGAAACCATGCTGGATCTGGAAAAATTCCGCAAAGACCTGTATTTCCGGCTCCGGGTTTTTCCCATTGTGATTCCGCCCCTGCGCATGAGAATTGCGGATATACCTGCCCTGGTTCAGCATTTTATCTGCAAAAAATCCGGAGAGATGAAACTCAGAACAGTTCCTGTTCCGGGTCCGGGCGCGCTGCAAAAACTCATGTCCTATCCCTGGCCCGGCAATGTGCGGGAACTGGAAAATGCTGTGGAACGTGCCATTATTCTCAGCCGGGGTGAACTGCTGACCTTCAGTGACATTTTCCCTGCATCCGCATCTGTTTTGGCATCTTCGGAAAACCGGTTTTCTCCCATGTTACGGGATACAAAAGATATTCCTGATTTGAATGCGGTTATGATCCGGCATATCCGGCAGGTGCTGGAAATTTGCAAAGGCAGGGTGGAAGGGGAAAAAGGTGCGGCGCGGATGCTCAGCATCCATCCGTCCACTTTGAGAAAACGCATGAAAAAGCTGGGCATTCCATTTGGACGGGATCAGAAAGGCAGAAATCCGAAAAACTGAAATCAGCATGGAGTGCCAAAAAAATTTGCAAAAACAGCATGTTTTCAAACTTTCCCTTTGGCACTCCCAAATTTTCCTTTTGGAAAATCTGTATTTTCTCTTGCACAGGTCTCTTTCGGATTATATAAGATTCAGGTGTCAGTTGACAGTTATCAGGTGTCAGGATAACAGATAACTGTCAACGGATAACTGAACCCAGGAGCTGCTTTTGCACATGAAACTCAGAACAAAACTCATACTGTCCTATCTGTTTATCGGCATTATTCCCTTTGCCCTTATCGGAGGAATTTCTCTTTTCAAAGGAAAAACCGCCATTTCCCGTCAGTTGTTCGGTCAGTTGGAGGGACTGCGGGAGATCAAAAAAGTCCGTATGGAGGATTTTTTTGTCCAGCATGAAAAGGATTCAGAATTTCTGGTCAAAATTGTGGAAAATCTGGAAAAAGCCGCTTTTGACAAATTTGCGGTCGTGCAGCAGATTAAAAAGGATCAGGTGGAGAAATATTTCCGGGATCATCTGGCCAGTCTCGCGGTGATTTCCAAAACCGGGACCATAGCCGATGCCCTGAAAAAATTTGAACAGGCTTTGGATGCTGATCAGGGAAAAGTCGGAGGAGCTCTTTACAAATATATACAGCCTCTGTTTGAAAACGCGTTTGCGGAAATGAGCCGGACTTACGGATATGATGACATATATCTTGTCAATCCAGCCGGTTCTGTTGTATACAGCCTGAAAAAAGGAGCTGAGGAAGGGCAGAATCTTATTACCGGAGATCTGAAAGACAGTTCCCTGTCACAGTCTTTCCGTGCCGGGCTGGAAGCACTGAATCTGCAGGATTTCATGCAGTATTCATCCGATGGGGAATACTGTGCCTTTTTGTCCGCGCCGGTTTCCAGTCACGAAAAAACCATTGGAACCATTATCATCCGGCTGGGTAAGAATGATCTGAATGCCATTGTTCAGAAACGGGGCGGAATGGGTTTCAGCGGAGAAACCTGGCTGACCGGGAAAACAGGTGAGGTCATTTCCTGCCGGAGCAGCCGGGTGTCTGTCAAACGCGATATCGGGCAGCAAGTCAAAGATCCGGATATGGAAAAGGCTTTGTCCGGCAAATCAGGACAGAGAATACGGATTGGCAAAAGCGGTGTTCCTGAACTCATCCGCTATGATCCGCTGCTGATTACAGGTCTGAACTGGGCCATTGTGACTGTCATGGATCTGGAAGAGGCCATCAATCCGGAATCAGAAGGCAAAAATGATTTTCTCACCCATTATGCAAATCAGTTCGGGTATGCGGATCTGTATCTGATCCATCCGGACGGCCATATCTTCTACACAGTGAAACAGGGGCCGGATTACCGTACTGATATTCTCAAAGGCCCGTATGCACAGACTGATCTGGGCAGACTCACGCAGACTGTGCTGGAAACAAAGTCTTTTGCCATTTCTGATGTCTCCCTGTATGGTGCTGCGGAAAATGCTCCCTCAATTTTTATGGCTCTTCCCCTTATCAGGAACAATGAAGCAGAACTGATTGTGGCAGTCCGCATGGGCATGGAACAGATCAGCACATTTATGCACCAGCGGGACGGGATGGGAAAAAGCGGGGAAACTTATCTGGTGGGGCAGGACAGACTCATGCGCTCTGATTCCTTTCTGGATACGGCAAACCGGTCTGTGCAGGCTTCCCTGTCCCATCCGGAAAAAGGAAAAGTGGATACCCATGCAGTGCAGAAGGCCCTGTCAGGACGGACAGGGGCAGAAATTTTGACAGATTACAGGGGCAGATCGGTTCTGTCCTCGTATACGCCTCTGAAAGTGGGAAAAAATACATGGGCGCTGATTGCCGAAACAGATGAAACAGAAGCATTTGCCGTGATTCGTGAACTGGAATTCTGGGTTTATGCCACAGGGGGCATTGGAATTGCAGTGATCATTTTTTTTGCTGTCCGCATGACCCTGTCCATTGGAAAACCTGTAAAACAGGTGGCGGAAGGACTCAGCGAATGGGCTGAGCGTGTGTCCGCAGCAGCAGATCAGATGGCATCAGCAAGTCATCTTCTTTCCGAAGGAGCCTCTGAGCAGGCTGCCGCATCTGAACAGTCCTCAGCATCTTTGGAGGAAATGCGATCTGCCAGCCTGGAGACTTCGGAACTTACAGCCGGAGCGAGCGGACTGATGCGGAAAAATATAGAAAATTCAGGACAGTCTCTCAAATCTCTGGTGAAAGTCACCATACAGATGAATGACATTGAATCTGACAGCGCAAATATCCGGAAGATTGTCACCAATATTGATGAAATCGCGTTCCAGACTAACCTGCTGGCGCTGAATGCGGCAGTGGAGGCTGCACGGGCCGGAGAATCCGGAGCCGGATTTGCCGTTGTCGCAACCGAGGTAAGAAATCTGGCAATGCGCTCGGCTGCTGCTGCCAAAGATACACAGGAACTGCTGGATGCCATTGTCAGACGCATTGGGGATGCTGCCCATTCCATCAAGCATGTAAATGCGGATTTTGACGGAATCATTGAATCTGCCACAGTTATGGGGGAAAAGACTGATGAAATCACCAGAGCCAGCATAGATGTGGCAAAGGGAATTGAGCAGCTCAGCATAGCAGCAGTTCAGTTTGACAAACTGGCCCAGCAGATTGCGGCTGCTGCCCAGCAAAGCTCGGCCACTTCCCATGAAATGTATGCAGGGGCCGGGGAAATCAAAAAATTTGTGAACAGACTCATGGAACTGCTTGGCGGCCGGAAACAGTGAATTATAAGTAGGCAAACGAAACTTTTCGTGTATTCAAAAAACCGGATTTTTCCGAAAAATCTGATTTTTCTGAATACTTTATACCCGAAAATTTATGGAACCTTACTTAGCCATTCGCTTTCAAAACATGGGCATAGCAAATTCTGTTTTTTCGTGCTGTTCGTGTCTTTCGTGGTCAAAACATGGCATAGCAAATTCTGTTTTTTTCGTGCTGTTCGTGTCTTTCGTGGTTTAAAAAAAGGCATTTTATTTTCATATCCTGTTTTTTTCCTGTGTTTCACGGCTGAAAAAACACAGGCATTTCTCAATTTCTGAAAAAAATTTTTATCAAATGCAAAGGAGTATTGGAAAGATGCTGCAGGTGCTGAAAATGATTTCGGCTTTGGTGGCTGCCTCCATCATCGGAAACTGGTTTATGGCAGAAGTACGGAAATCCCGGCGCAGAGGTGAACCCTGGTACAAACCCTATGGCAGCCCTCCGGGAATTTTGATTTTGGTGCTGGTGCTGGTGCTTCCGGTGATTGTATGGATGCTCCATAAATAATGGCTTTTCAGGAGTTGTGCAGTTGAATTTTGACATACTGATCTGATTGCAATCTGGAGATTTTCAGAAAATCACCAGATCGAAATGTTTCCTGACTCCGGAATTTTGACTGATTGCTTTCCCACAGAGAAACACAGAGTTTTCACTGAGGACACAGAGTTTTTTTATCTGTGCTGTCAGGAAGTTTATCTGTGCTGTCTGTGGAAACGTCTTTTGTCTGCTCTCAGCCATAACTGTCAAAAAACATTTTGATTTTATGAAAATGTCTGATACCGGTTCCCCATTGATCAATACAATTTGCATTCGGTCCCGGACTGATCCGGAGGAGTGCAGAAATTAAGCGCAGCGGTTTTTTGCACATTTCCGGAGGAGTGCAAAAATTAAGCGGAGCGGTTTTGCACACGCATGCGGAACGGCAAACCTGACAATATTGTATCAAATCAATGGCAAATTGGTATGAGATCAGATGGTTGAAAAATAACTGTGTGACTCCTTTTTTTATTGGAATAAACCAAACACAAACCCATTTAGGAGAAAACAATGCGAAAAAATCTGAAAATGTACATCCGGCAGATCACTGTGTGCTTCTGCCTTCTGGCCGTGCTTTTCCCCTGCGCTGTATTGGCAGCAGACGGGCATCCTGTGGTGCGGCTGGAAACAGACAAAGGCAATATCACCCTTGAACTGTATGAGGACAAGGCTCCGATTACAGTGACGAATTTTCTTGTTTACGCTGCACTTGGCTTTTATGACGGCGCTGATGGAAACGGAGCTACCGTATTCCACCGTGTAATTGACAGTTTTATGATTCAGGGCGGAGGATTTTCCACTGCATTCTATGATAACCCTGCTACTCCCTGGGTAAGTGGAAAAAACACATTGCCCGCCATTCAGAATGAAGCGGACAACGGCCTGTCCAATGATGCCTACACGGTTGCAATGGCCAGGACTTCTGATCCGCATTCAGCAACTTCCCAGTTTTTTATCAATGTGGAAAACAATGATTTCTTGAATCATAAAGACAAAACCAGCAATCAGAACTGGGGATACGCTGTTTTCGGCAGAGTGATTTCCGGAACAGAGACAGTGGATGCCATTAAAGGCGTTTCCACCACAGATACAGTTTATAATGGTTTTGAGAATGTGCCGGAGGAGCCGGTTGTCATCACCAAAGCTGCGATTGAAACCCTGGGCAGTTTTGGCGGACTGGCCCCGAAACTCTGGTTTCCCCTGGTCATCAGCACCGGAGATATATGGGAAACCGAAATCTGTCTGATCAACACCGGAAACTCTGATATGTGGGGAACCCTGCAGGCATTTGGCCTTGATGGAAAGGCGGTTTCAGACATAATCGTTCAGATTCTGCCTCCCAATGGACGCAGAGAAATCCGTGTGAGCGATCTGTTCCCGGAAACAGTGGGTTATATTGTATTCTCATCCCTAAGCGATACGGTTTCCGGATATTTCAAAATCAGCGCGGGGGATGAATACCGGCTGGCTGCACCCGCAGCAAAGGACAATAAAGCGGAAAATATCCATATTCCCCTGTTTCTGTCCACACCGGACTGGTTTACTGTTGTCAGTCTTCTCAATACCTCATCCGAAACCAGGGAAGTGGAAATTGTGTTCAATGACGGAACTGTGAAAACCCGGAGCATTGGCCCCGGCAGCCTTGATATTTTTCTGATCCGGGATCTGTTCGGAGGAGAAGCTCCTGCGGGTCTGTTGTCTGCCAGTATAAAAAACACTGCGGGAATCATCGGTTTTCAGGCAATGAGCAGAACAGGCAAAACCTATCTCACAGGCAACCTGCTCACAGGCAATACCGGAAACAAGCAGTATTTTGCCCGCACCGTCAGAGTTGCCAACTGGGTTGATGCGGGAATAGCATATAATCCTTCGGAATCCGCGTGTGAAATGAAAATCAAACCTTATACAGCAGACGGCATTGCGCTGGCAGGCAGTAAGTTTACAGTCGGAGCAAAAGGGGTATATCCGGGTATTTTCTCCTCTGCGGACATACCGGATGCGGACATACCGGAAAACGCGGCATGGTTTGAAGTGGAAGCACTTACTCCGGAAGGGGAAATCTGCCCGGTTTCCGGCACAGGCTTTTTCGGTTATCTGGACGGAAACATGCTGGCCGGTTATACATCCTCCGGAATGGTGGGAAAATCCGGGCTGCTGCCCAAACTGGAAAAAGACGGATTTACCGCAGCCGTATTTGTGAATACAGCATTCACACGTGCCAAAGTGAATCTGACCGCATATGATGATGCTGGAAAAGTCATTGCAGAATCCCAACTGACTATGGATTCCCGGAGCAGTGCCTTCAATCTCATGTCACTGTTTTTTGATGTGGATATTTCCGGGGCTTCCTATGTCCGTTATACGGCTGACAAAAATGTGGCCGCGTTTCAGGCAAATGTTTCCGGAAATGTTATGATGCTGGATGCCATGAACCTTGTGATTGAATAGACAGCCATATCCGAGGCGGTTTTTTTATGACCGCCTCGGTATTTTACATAACGTGAGTGCTATGAGTTTCATATTTTTATCAATGCTTTCTGCAGATCAATCCCTCTCATGTGAGGTTTTTTGGGATAAAATGTAAGTAGGGTTCCATAAATTTTCGTGTATAAAGTTTTCAGGATGTCCGGATCGGGGTTTCCCACAGAGAACACAGAGAAAAAAACACCCGCAGAGGACACAGAGGAAAAAATTGTTTTTATTAAGGACGGTTCCATAAATTTTATACCGGTTCGCCATTGCTTTTATACAATCCGGAGGAGTGCAAAAATTGAGCGGAGCGGTTTTTTGCAAGGCCGGAACCGGGGGAAAAACTGACAATAAATATTGTATCAAATCAATGGAGAATTGATATTATACTGATCCAATTTTGGTTTTCTTTGGCACGTTTTTTGCATTACGTTCAT
>CAZHPS010000269.1:0-9612 GCA_964534335.1 uncultured Desulfobacterales bacterium | reverse complement strand
TGATCCCGGAAAACCGTGAGTCCCTCTTTGAGACTGAGCTGGAACCAGTTTTTCAGCGTAACCCGGTTTCCGGTCCAGTTGTGGAAATATTCATGGGCTATCACCCGTTCAATGGCCCAGAAATCCATATCTGTTGCTGTGCGGGGATCGGCCAGCACATATTTGGAATTGAAGATGTTGAGTCCCTTGTTTTCCATTGCGCCCATATTGAAATCATTGACAGCCACAATCATGTAAATATCCAGATCATATTCCAGCCCAAAGGCTTCCTCATCCCATTTCATGGATTTTTTCAGGGCCTGCATGGCATGACCGCATTTGTCTTTGTTTTCATGCTCTGTATAAATGCGCAGGGAAACATCTCTGCCGGAACAGGTGCGGAAATGATCTTCAAGACAGAAGAGATCGCCTGCCACCAGAGCAAAAAGATAGCAGGGTTTTTTAAAGGGATCCTGCCATTTGGCCCAGTGGCGTCCGTTTTCCAGATTGCCGGAACCGATAAGATTACCGTTGGAAAGCAGCACAGGATATTTGTTTTTATCAGCTTCGATGGTGCAGGTATAGCGGGACATGACATCAGGCCGATCCGGAAACCATGTGATTTTCCGGAATCCCTCAGCCTCGCACTGGGTGCAGAAAATACTGCCTGCATGATACAGACCTTCCAAAGCAGTGTTTTCTTTGGGATGAATCTTTGTCAGGGTTTTCAAAGTGAACTCTTCCGGCACGCGGGAAATGCTCAGGCTTTCTTTGGCAGGGGCATAGGCTCCTGAAGACAGAATGTTTCCGTCCAATTCCAGAGAAAGCAATTCCAAATCACGGCCATCCAGAATCAGTGGCGTATTTTCATCCGCTGTTTCCCGGTTCCGGCGTATATGCAGTTCTGCACGCACAAGGGTGTCTGTTTCGTTCAGATCAACATGCAGATCAATGTGTTCCACCCAGTATGCGGGCGGTTTATAGTCTTTGAGGTGTTTTACGGTCGGTGTTTCCATGAGTTCTCCATTATGGCAGTTTTTTTATTAAAAAACAGGATATTATGACATTTTAATGTGTGAACGCAATCTTTATGCCGTTTGTGTTTAAATCAGCAAAATCTGTCGTGACAGCGCAGGGATTTAAGACCATAAGCAATTTTCAGCAGATCGGAAAGTTTTCCGCTGATTTTTTTAACCGTCTGAAACCATGTCATTCAGGCGTAATCCGGAATTTGCTCATGACAGTCCTGATACAGGAATTCTCCGGTATGACGGAAAAAGCTGCATATTCCCCGGTTTCTTATTCATATACAACAGGTTCGCTATCATCCGCAAGACAAGAAAATTTCTGTGGTGTGAAAAAACAGTTTTTCCGGGCCGGAAATTTGCTGAGGTCAGCCTGATCTGAAAAAAACAACAGTCTTTATTTTAAGTAAAAACAGGTAAGCAAACAAAAGTTGCCGTGTATCTGTTCTCAGAAAAACCGGTTTTCCTGAAAAAATTTATGATCAAAAATACCGTGCTTGACACTCTATCCCAACTGATATAAACAGACTGTTTAAAATATTCCGGGTGCAGAAGGTCAGAATGTTTATTGGGGAGAAATTATTGGACTGTCAAAAGAGTTTTTATAGCCTTTGAGAAAGATTTTGAAATACAGAATATGAAAAAAAACAAAACAAAAACCGTTTTTGCTCTGATCATTGTGTTTCTGTTTTCACTTCCCTTTGCCCTGTGTTTTTATATAATGGATATTACAGAATATCCCCTGTATGCCTATTGCCTGATGAGTTTTGTCTGTTTCACAGCGTATTATGCGGACAAAAAGCGTGCAGAAAAAAATCAGTGGCGCATTCCTGAAGCAAATCTGCACATTCTTGAACTGCTCGGAGGCTGGCCCGGTGCCCTGATTGCACAGAGAATGTTCCGCCATAAAACAGTGAAAAAATCCTATCAGACTGTTTTCTGGCTCATTGTGACAGTGCATATGACAGCATGGGCGGATTATCTGATATTCAACCTCTTTCTGTTTCGTCAGATCAGAGAAATCATCATTGGGACAAATTAAAATAAAACAGGTATTTATGAAAGAATTTTTCAATGTGAAGGATATTGCGGAGGTTTTGTCTCTGCGCGGCATGTTCCCGCAAACAGAAACAGAGGAAATCGCTCTTGATGATGCCTTTGGCCGGGTGCTGGCGCAGGACATTGTTTCAGACTCGGATCTGCCGGACTTCCAGCGTTCCACAGTGGACGGATATGCCATACGCGCGGCTTCCGCGTTTGGCGCGTCCGAAGGTTCCCCTGCCTTTCTGACAGTGAAAGGAAACATTCTCATGGGCCAGACTCCGGATTTTTCCCTTAAACCTGGAGAGGCAGCACGCATTCCCACAGGCGGAATGCTGCCCGAAGGTGCGGACAGTGTGGTTATGATTGAACATACCCAGGTGCTGGATGAAAAAGCCATAGAGGTTTGCAAAAGTGGGGCTCCGGGACAGCATGTGATTGAAGTGGGAGAGGATTTCAGGAAAAAGGAAAGCATTCTTTTCCGGGGACAGACCCTCCGAGCGGCAGAAGCAGGGCTGCTGGCCGCATTCGGACAGGAACTCATCCGGGTGTTTCGGAAACCGCTTATCAGCATTATCTCCACTGGCGATGAAGTGGTTCCCGTGCATCAGAAACCCCAAAGAGGACAGATCCGCGACATCAATACCTATACTCTGTCATCACTGGTAAAAGAATCAGGTGCAGAATCCCTGTGCTTCGGCATTGTGCAGGATAATTATGATGAACTGCTCCAAACCTGTACTGAAGCCCTGAATCGTTCAGACATGGTGCTGATTTCTGGAGGAAGTTCTGTGGGAACCCGTGATTTTACCATTGAGGTGCTGTCCGCTCTTCCGGATTCAGAAATTCTGGTTCACGGCATTTCTGTCAGTCCGGGCAAACCCACGATTCTGGCAAAGGTGGGACACAAAGCATTTTGGGGACTGCCCGGACATGCTGTGTCTGCAATGGTGGTTTTTATCACCATTGTCCGTCCCTTTGTCAGACATATTTCCGGATTTGCTCCGGAATATGAACGAGCTGTCCGCATACCGGCCAGACTTTCCCGGAATCTGGCCTCAGCACAGGGACGAACCGATTTTGTGCGTGTGCGTCTCAGGGAAAAGGACTGTCAACTGGAGGCAGAACCTGTGCTGGGCAAATCCGGGCTTATAAACACAATGGTGAGGGCAGACGGACTGATTGAAATCGGACGGGATACAGAAGGGCTGAACAAAGGCGAGATTGTATGGGTGACAGTATGAAACAGGTTTCTTCCTGTTTAACCGCAAAGAGCGCAAAGTTCACACAGAGAACGCAAAGTCAGGACAAAGCTGTTTTCTCTGCGCACTTTGCGGAAACATTTGCGTCATTTGCAGTTAAAAAAATTCATTTGGCAATCCACTAAGTTTTGAACAGAAAAAAATCTGTTTTGTTACAATCCCTTTTTTTCAAAAAACAGGAAAAGTCCGGCTCCGGCCAGCAGAAATATAAGAATGATGATCCAGTGACTTATCCCGGTTATACCGGGGATAGTAATTTTTCCCAGATCCCACCAGGTCAAAACGGTTTTTTTCATCAGAGGATAGACTTCAGCGTAAATGGCCGCACCTGCAAGCATTCCCCCAATTCCCCACAGGCCATCCCACCGTCCTTCCCCAACAGCTCCCAGAGAGGTTCCGGGGCAGTATCCCAAAAGTCCCCAGCCAATGCCGAAAACAAGTCCGCCGATGATATTGCCGCCCAGAATCGCTGATTTAATGGACAGTTTGACCAGTCCCATATCCAGCAGCAGATAGATGCCGACCATAGCCACAAAAATCGCAGACAGCATGAATTTCATGATGGTCATATCCATCAGGCGGAGCGCGCCGATCTGACTGTCATAACGCAGAACCCGTCCCCTTTGCAGAAAAAAACCGAACAAAATGCCGGTTACAATTCCGTATACAATCTGATTCATTTGTTTTTCCCTCCCAGGTACAGAAGATTGGCACTGACAAGGCCGCCGATGAAAAAGCACATCAGGGCAATCAATCCGCTGACAGACAACTGAGCAAGACCGCTCAGTCCGTGTCCTGAGGGTCAGCCATCGGCAAGCCGCGCTCCGAACATGGCAATGGTTCCGCCAATAAATGCAATAATGCCTCTTTTGCCAAGTCCGGAACCGAAACGCTCTTTCCACATGTCCGGAACAGGCTGGGATCGGAAGGTTCCTGAACTCAGGGAGGCAATCAGGGAACCAATGAGAATCCCGATGACAAACATCCACTGCCAGTCAATTTTCTGGGGGCTTTTGACAAAATAATCTGTCTGTGCCACATGGTTTTCGCTGAACACCTTTTCTATCATTCCTGCGGACGTGACAAAAGAAGTGGAAGCCCCGAAATATTTGCCTGCAAACCAGACCGAAAGCACCAGCACAAGCCCCGCGCAGGCTCCGGCAATATAGGGACTCCAGTAATTTCTGTCCTCACTGTTCTTCATCTTTTTCTCCTTTCATGTTCATCTGTTACAGATTTTAATACCAAATCGCCATTGATTTTATACAATACTGGCAGTTTTTTTCGCCGTTCTGTGTGTGTGCAAAAAACCGCTCCGCTTAATTTTTGCAATCCTCCGGATCAGTTCAATGGAGAATTGATATAACTGATGTTACGCAGGATCGTCATACCGGCGAAAATCGGTATCCGGAAACAGTTGAAATCACTGGATTCAGGCTTTCGCCGGAATAACGGTTGCAGAGAATAACTGCCTGATTTTTGGAAAGGCTGCGTAACATCAGTGATATAAGATAAACATGGGATTTTTTTAAGCAACGGGCTAACCGGCGCAGGCGATAGTCTGCGTCCGGTTGAGCGGCTGGTTAAACGTCTATCAGATTTTACGATTTTTTATCCGCATCCGCGCACTGTATTTAAAAGGGTAAGCGTTTCGTCAATTGTCCATATATCCTTTCCTTTTTTGCTTCCTATCCCCAGATGTTCTGATTTTGCCACTGCTTTAAATTTATCTGCAGAAGCATATTCGATGTAGTACTCATATCTTGTCCGACCTTGTGAAAGCGGTACAAAGCCGATTGCGCTCAACTCGCTGGAATAGCGATTGAATTTAATCCGATAAGCCATTTCATTTTTTGCAATTGCTTCAAGATTATACTTTGCTTCATTCTGTTTCGATCTGCATTGATAGTGCATAAAACCGGGAACTGTCAGTGAAGCAAACACGATGACGAAAACTGCAAACATAAAGACAGCCAAATATCGGAACGCAGAATTTAGGACAGAACTCCATCTGATTTCCTTTTTCTTCTGTAAATCTGAAACTGATTGTTTCAGCGCTTGTGAAGTCCTGTTTGCTGAACCTGAATTGAGAGCTTTTTCAACTTTTGCATAAATCCTTCCGCATTTCGGACATTCATATTCCGGTGTCGATTCAGATAAACCCCTTTCGTAACCGCATGTAAGGCATTTCTTTGTTTCAGATTTTTTTATGATTTCCATTGTTCTGCATTCCCCAATTTTTCCAAACCATAAGACACTGTGGAAGTGAGGGGGCGTTAAGGCCGTTTAATACCAATTCTCCATTGAATTTGTACTGATCCGGAGGATTGCAAAAAATGAGCGGAGCAGTTTTTTACCTCTGCATAAGCATATTTTCAATGGAGAATCGGTATAACAACTGTTTAAATTCTAAGATTTTAAGGTGATTTATTAAAATAAATATATCTGTTCAGTTCACGGCAAAGGCTGGAAGCTTATGCTGCTTTTGTGGTATATTCTTTTCTGGAAATAGCCTAAAATAAACGCATACATGGCACATTGCTTTTTACAGCATTGCTGCGTATTTGGCAAACTGATACTGTCAAAAGAAAGCTGACGGACGCAGTTTTTTATGACCTTTGTGCCATCTTTGTGTTCCTTGCGGTTAAATCCCGCAGAACAGACTTGGGTCTGACCGGTTGGTAAAAATTTCCTTATCCGAAAAAAAAGGCTTCCCCATTTGTTCAGAAAAAAAATATCTTTTATATCATAGTGTTATATTAAGATTCAATAAACAGAATCTGCAGTTCAAAATTTTGAACTTTGCATAAATATCTTTTTATCCAACAGTAACAGAGAGTTGGATAAAAAACTCTTTGCCGGGGTTAAAAAATATGAACAAAAAAACATTTCTGATTTTTCTTTGGCAAAAATTTTTTTCCTTTTCAGCACAGGGCAAAAAAATATTTTTGATATAATATTCTGAAATTGCAAAATAAAAAATATTTATAAAAAATAATCAATTAATTTTTTTCTGTTTGGCAGGCATTTTGCATTAGTAATTGTCAACCTAATAATTTTTTCATCTGTTCTCCTCCTTAACGGCTGATTGACTGTCAATCAGCCGTTTTAATTTGGGCCTTGAGTTAGGTGATTTATGAAAATGAATGCCCCGGTTCAGTTCACAGATACAAGCTGGAAGCTTATGCTGCTTTGGCGGGATATTCTTTTCTGGAACTCACCTTATGATTCGCAGGGAATATTGGGAAAAAATGCCTTTCTGAATCTTTCCGGAACTCCTGCGACTTTTTGGATACTGTAATCAAAAAACACGACACCGGTTTTTGCACGCGCGATTTCTTTGTCTGTAAGTTTGTTGGTGACTCTGTAAAAAAAATCACAGCCATACCTGCTCAGATCCGCAGCCGCCATTTCGATATTCAGGACATCCCCGTATAATCCCTGGGACTGATATACAATCACGGCATCGGAAATTACCAGACCGATACCGTCAATATTCAGTTCACCCAGGCCGTACTGCCGGAACCACTGTACCCGCGCCTCGTGCATCAGCCTGAGTACCGCATCATTTCCCAGATGATTGCCATAGTTTATATCGTAAATACGGATGGGCATTTCTGTGGAAAAAGGGAATGTTTCAGGCAAATCCAGTCTGATACGTGCCATTGCGTCTATCCATGCTCCTTTTCTGTGTATAATTTTTCTGCATTTTCTGCCCGCTGCGCCGGGTGCATTCAGTTTTTTTTCCTCTGTCCTCTAAGGTGATTTCCAAAAAAAGAATATCCCAACAAAGTAGCATAAGCTTCCAGCTTGTGCGCTGTGCCTGTGAACTGAAATGGTATATTTATTTTCAGAAATCACCTAAGATAATTGGCCTGACACAGTTCAAACCGGCCCATACGGGGATTCCACAGGAAAAAATCATTTTTTTTGTTCCAGACAGGTGATCAGTTGTGCCATATCCTCCGGAATCGGAGCTTCAAAAATCATTTCCTCTCCGCTTGAGGGATGGATGAGTTGAATCTGGCGGGCATGAAGCATCTGCCGGGAAACGGATTTGAACAAATCTGAAATTTCAGGGGAATGTCTTTTCGGGGATCTGCTGCCATAAACCGGATCTCCCACAAGCGGATGACCGATGGCAGCACAGTGAACCCGTATCTGATGGGTGCGTCCGGTTTTCAGATCAATATCCAGCAAAGTGGTTTCCGGAAAACGCTTCCTGACTCTCCACAGGGTTTCGGCAGTTTTTCCCCTTCTGCTGATCACAGACATTTTCTTGCGATCTGCGGGATGCCGTCCGATGGGAAGTAAAATACTGCCGGAATCCTTTTCTGTTTCTCCGTGAACCAGGGCCAGATATTTTTTGCGCACAGAACGGGCCTGAAACTGTTCAGCAAGATGGGCCATTGCTGCGGCATTTTTTGCAGCCACCAGTATGCCGGAAGTGTCTTTGTCCAGACGGTGAACAATGCCGGGCCGCATTTCCCCCCCAATGCCCCTGATATCCGGACAGTGATGGAGAAGAGCGTTTACCAGTGTGCCGTCCGCATGTCCGGCCGCTGGATGGACAACAAAACCGGGGGGTTTGTCAATCAGAATAATATCCGCATCCTCATAAATCACCCGGATGGGAATGGGTTCAGGACGGAAAACAGGTGATTCAGGGATGGGAATGCTTCCGCAGATCCGGTCTCCGGGCTGTACATGGTATCCGGGTTTCCGGGGTTGGCCTTCCACCTGTATTATGCCTTTCCGGATCAGTGCCGAGGCCAGAGATCGGGAGCATTCCGGAATATGGGAAGCCACCACCACATCCAGACGCTGACCGGCTCCGTGTTCATCGGCAATGAGGGAAAAGGTATGGCTGCTGTCTGTCATAAGGAAAAAACGGAAATGCTAACCCGCAGCAAAAAGGGATTCGATTTCTGAAAGGATTATCTTTTCATCTGTATTTCTTGCGGTGGAAAGTTCCTTTACCAGCAGAATCTGGGCTGTGTCATAGAGTTTGCGCTCACCGAAAGAAAGGTCTTTGCTCATTTTCAGGATGGAAAGATCCCGGAACACTTCAGCCACATCATAGAGGGAACCGGTCTTGATTTTATCCATATATTCCCTGTAGCGGCGGTTCCAGGTCTGGTTGTCCAAAGGTGATTCCTTTTTTTCCTTCATCACCCGGTAGATTTCAGGAATATCATTCTGGCGGATAATATCCCGCAGGCCCACGGAATCCACATTCCATGTGGGAATCATAATGACCATCCCGTTTTCCAGCACTTTCATGATATAAAAATCATGGGTTTCTCCACCGACATCCTTACTTTCTATGGCTTCAATCCGTCCCACACCGTGGGCCGGATATACGGCAAGATCGCCGATTTTGAACTCCCGTATGTTTTTCTTCGGGGTTTCTTCTTTTACCTTTTTGTCATTCATGTTTTCACCAATTAAATGGTTCATCTCACTTATATACTTCAGAATACGGAAAAATTGGAAATACCGGGATAAGAAAGTGCGAATGTGACCTGACTTGTGTATCTTATATGAAGTCTGAGAAATAAAGCGGTTTTCAAAAATCAATGGTTCGGTAATATTTTCTGCTGTGCAGCCTGATAAATCAGGCAGTTAAAATATAAGTCCCTGATATTTTTCAACTCAGGACAAAAGCTGAGTTTGAAAAAAATAAAATACAGGGAAAAATAGCTCCAAAATTTGTAGCTTCATATTTTAACTGTCTGAAATTTAAAATAATAAAAAAACAAAAAAATTACCGAAGTATTGAAAAATGAATATGCCCTCTGGCTGACCTTTCTGTCCGAAATTCAGGTTTAAAAAATCAGCAGGGGGATATTCTTTGCGCATTGATCTGTTTGAAACTTTGCCTCCTGCGTCTTTATGGCAGTCTGAAAACTTCCGGAACACAAAAACCGTTTTTTGCTGAGTATATTTCAGATTTCATACTGGTACTGCTCACCGCAGTTACAGACAGTTAAAACTTTTTTGATATTTTGAAAAAAATTTGGGAAATCTGACTGGATCATCCTTTGGTATGTTCGCGGAAGTCAGCATTCAGCAATTCTTTTATTTATACCATACAATCGGAAAACAATCAAACAAAAAAAAGGATTGGCAACATACGTCACCAATCCTTTTATCTGATCCTGATCACCCGGATCCTTTCGGATCCGGGGATGCAAAAGCTGTCACACACTGTCACACAGATGATTACAGAAGGAAAGGAACCATCAGAAGTGCAACAACGTTGAGGATTTTGATCATCGGGTTTACAGCGGGACCGGCTGTGT
>CAZHPS010000268.1:0-9625 GCA_964534335.1 uncultured Desulfobacterales bacterium | reverse complement strand
TGAATTCTCCTGTATTCATGCTATAGCTGTCCCAAATCATCTGCGGAAGGAAAATCCTCAGTATTTGTTTCCGCAGCGCATTCAGGATCACCATATAATTCTGATTCCGGCAGGTATCATAAGCAGCCTGGCGGTCAGAACCGGGGTTCTGCGGAAACAGGGAACCACAGGTTTGCCGTTCCCGATGGGGATTTGCGTATTCAACGGAAAAACTGCCCGGTAATTCATTACGGGTTTTCAGAAAAATATTTTATAAATATTCCACGGTGTTTCAGTCCGGCAGCCGAATATTCCGCTGCAGGAATACGGGAAGGAGGCAACATGACTGTGAGGAAGATCGAACGGGCTCCCTCGGCCTATGATTATCCGCTTCTTATCAAAAACCTGTTTCGTCATCCCCTGATCCATTCTCCGAACCGGGAGATTGTTTACCGGGATCAGATGAGATACAACTACAAAAGTCTCCGGCAGCGTATTGCACGCCTGGCCAATGCGCTGGAAAGCATTGGCGTGCGGCAGGGGGATGTTGTGGGAATCATGGACTGGGACAGCCACAGGTATCTGGAGGCTTTTTTTGCCGTACCCATGATGGGCTGTGTTCTGCATACCATCAATTTCAGAAGACCGGCTGATCATATTGTTTATACCATCAACCATGCTGAAAACACGGTTCTTCTGGTCAATGAGGAATTTCTTCCCCTGCTGGCCTCGGTCTGGGACAGACTTGATGGGAAAAAAAAGATTGTCATTCTCGCGGATCGGGAAATTCCCGCTAGCGGGCTCAGTGATACTGCTCTGGAAACAGAAGGGGAATATGAAGCACTTCTTTCCCGGAGCAGTGCGGAATACAGTTTTCCGGAATTTGACGAAAATGCAATGGCCACGCTTTTGTATACCACTGCCTCCGCGGGAACCCCCAAAGGTGTGTGTTTCAGTCACCGCCAGATTGTGCTGCACACCTTTGGCATCATGGCTGCTTTGTGCGCATACCAGGGCAGACCCATGTGCAGTTCCGGCGATGTTTATATGCCCCTGACGCCCATGTTCCAGGTTCATGCCTGGGGAATGCCTTTTCTTTTCACTTTTCTGGGAGCCAAACAGGTGTATCCGGGCAAACACGATCCGGATGAAATATTCAGATTTATTGCTGCCGAAGGGGTTACGGTTTCCCACTGTGATCCCACTCTGATGCATACGCTGCTCAACTGTCCGGCCATCCGGAAAACAGATGTTTTTGGCTGGAAGGTCATTGTGGGAGGCGCGCCTCTGCCTGAAAGCATATGCCGCAGCGCACTGGATTACGGAATCAATATCTGCTCTGCCTACGGCATGACAGAAACCGGACCTCTGCTGACCACAGCCAACCTGAAAAGCCATATGGCAAACTGGAAAACAGAAAAACAGATCCAAATCCGGTGCCGGACAGGGCTGCCCGCGCCGATGGTGGAACTGGAAATTTTTGACATTCTGGGCAATCCCCTGCCCCATGACGGAAAAAGCATTGGGGAAGTGGTGGTGCGTTCCCCCTGGCTTTCCCAGGGTTATTTCAAGGATCCTTCCAAAACCGGGAAACTCTGGGCTGACGGATGGCTCCATACCGGAGACATCGGTTTTGTGGATTCTGATGGCTATCTGCAGATTACAGACAGGTTCAAGGATGCCATCAAAACCGGGGGCGAATGGATCGCGTCTGTGGAGCTCGAAGACCTTATCTGTCAGCACCCGGCAGTGGGCGAAGCAGCAGTGACTTCGGTTCCGGATGAGAAACTGGGGGAAAAACCTATTGCCTTTGTGGTACTTAAACCCGGAATAGATCAGGAATCTGCTGAATCCGATATCCGGGCCTTCTGCATGAAATATGTGGAAAACGGCACGCTGCCTGCGTATGCGGTTCCTGACAGGATTGTCATTACCGATACCATTCCCAGAAGCGGGGTGGGAAAAATCAGCAAACGGCAGATGCGTCAGGAATTCTCCCAATCTTTCAACCTGGAGGACGGCCCCTGAAATGATGCAGGAACTTTTTTCCACCAGGGAAGTGGCAAAATTTCTCGATATCAATGAAAAAATGGTCTATTCCCTGATTTCCGAAAAAGGACTGCCTGCCACAAAGGTTACGGGAAAATGGCTTTTCCCCCGGCATCTGGTGGAGCAGTGGATTGAAAACAATACCGTCAATTACCCTGAACCCGCGACCAGGCTTCCGCCCTATCACGGTCTGCTGATTATCTGCGGCAGCAATGATCCTCTGCTGGACAGAGCCATATCCCTGTTCAACCGTATCCATCCGGATCATGCAGCGGTTTTCGGTAACATGGGAAGCATGGGCGGTCTGCGCGCGCTGCGCGGGAATCTCTGTCATATGGCATCCAGCCATCTGCTGCAGGAAAACGGTGATGAGTACAATTTTGATTACGCGACCCGTGAACTGAACAAAGCCCCGGCAGTGGTGAATTTCTGCCGGAGGGAACAGGGTTTTCTGATACAGAAGGGAAATCCGCTTCAGATTCAGAGTATTGCCGATTTTGCACGGCCAGGATTCCGGATTGTCAACCGTCCTTTGGGAACCGGAACCCGTCTGCTGTTTGACCGGGAACTGGAAAAAGCAGGGATGGAAGGGGAAAAAATACAGGGCTATGACCGGGAAATGTCCCGGCATCTGGATGCAGGGCTGGAGGTTCTGTCAGGACGGGCTGATGCCGCACCCGCAATCCGGTCTGTGGCCGGACTGCTGGGTCTGGATTTCATTCCCCTGCGCTGGGAACGCTATGATCTGCTCATCACCAGGGAACGCTTTTTTGATCAGGGGATTCAGCTCTTTACTGGTCTGCTGCATGAACCGGCTTTCTCCGCCATTTCCGCTGAACTGGAGGTTTATGATGTGTCCATGAGCGGAAAAATGGTTTATCCGCAGGAATAAGGTGATTTCCGGAAAAAAATATCCCGGAAAAGCAGCATAAGCTTCCAGCCTGTGCCTGAACTGAAATGGTATATTTATTTTGATAAATCACCTAAGATCGAACAGGCCGCATGAGAGGAACCGCCATGGAAAAACCTTTGGAGAAACAAATGGAGAATACACCTGTTGTCATTGTCACCGGGGCCTCACGGGGAATCGGCGCTGACATTGCCCGCTGGCTGGGGACACGCGGCTGTTCCATTACCCTGATTGCGCGGAAGCAGGATCTGCTGGAGACCGTAGCCCTGGACGTCCAAAGACTGGGGGGCAGTGTTCTGCCCATCAGCGCGGATATTGCAGACCGGGATGTCTGCATGTATCTTGTCCGGAAAACTGTGGAGCGGTTTGGCCGTGTGGATGCTCTGGTGAACAATGCAGGCATTCTTGGTCCCATTGTTTCCCTTGCCGCCGCGAATCCCCATGCCTGGACCTATAATATAGAAGTCAATCTCTTTGCCCCATTCTATATGATACAGTCCGCCATTCCGGAACTGCGGAAAACTTCCGGCAGAGTGATCAATGTCAGCAGCGGGGCAGCCATCAATCCTGTGGAAGGATGGGGAGCCTACTGTGTGGCAAAAGCCGGACTGACGCAGCTCACACGGGTGCTGGCCCTGGAGGAAAGGGAAATTACAGCCGTTTCCGTGCGTCCGGGACTTGTAAATACGGAAATGCAGGAACTGATCCGGTGCGAGGGGGAAAATTATATGATGCCGGAAAAAGCTGCATATTTCAGAAAACTGTGGGAAGAGGGAAAACTGGTGTCACCCCATATACCGGCAAGGGTCATTGCATGGCTTGCCCTTCATGCTCCAGTGGAACTGAGCGGTGAATTTGCGGATTACAATGATCCCCGGATAGCAGAACCGGCCCTGTCCCTGTTTGGAGAAAACATACCCCAATAAAATTCTTTGCATTTTTATTCCCCTTTTTCAAATGTGGGAAATTTTTTTTGCAGGAAACTTAAAATACAGATAAATCAGTATTTGCGACAAAGGTTTGCCAGGAGTTTCAGCGGGAAAATTTATACTGATTCGCCATTGATCTGATCCGGAGGAGTGCAAAAATTAAGCGGAGCGGTTTTTTGCACACACACCCTCAACAGCGGAAAAACTGACGGTCCTGTACCAAATCAATGGAGAATTGGTATTATACCGGTTCGCCATTGGTTTTATACAATCCTGAGGAGTGCAAAAATTAAGCGGAGCGGTTTTCTGCACACGCGGAACCGGAGAAAAACTGACAATAAATATTGTATCAAATCAATGGAGAGTTGGTATTACACATAAGTAAGGTGACATAAATTTTCGGGTATAAAGTTTTCAGGACTGTGTTTATTCAGCAGGCACAAACCGGAAGTTTATGCTGCTTTTTATACATGAAAATTTATGATTGCCTGCTTACAAAGCCAAAATAAGGAGTTTTTATGTCCATTGTCACCATTTCCAGAGGTTCTTACAGCAGGGGAAAGGAAGTTGCCGAAAAACTGGCACTCAAACTGGGTTACAAATGTATTTCCCGCGATATTCTTCTTGAAGTTTCTGAGGAATTCAATATTCCGGAAATCAAACTGGTAAGGGCGCTTCATGACGCTCCCACAGTGCTTGAGCGGTTTACGCATGGCAAAGAACGGTATGTCAGTTATATCCGTTCCGCTCTCCTGCAGCATGTTCTGAAAGACAATATTGTTTATCACGGTCTGGCCGGACATTATTTTCTCCGGGATATTCCCCATGTGCTCAAGGTCAGGATCATTGCGGATATGAAAGACAGGGTTGCAGAAGAAATGAAAAGGGAAAATATTTCCTCTGAACAGGCCCTGTATATCCTGCAGAAAGATGATGAGGAACGCCGGAGATGGGGGCTTCAGGTAATTGGCACGGATACATGGGATGCCAGACCCTATGATATGGTACTGCATATCAAAAAGTTAAGGGTTGAGGATGTGGTTGAAATTTTATTTGAGACAGTGCAGAAACCCCTTTTTCAGACCACACCGGAATCTCTCAAAATTATCCGCAATATGGCTCTGGCAGCCAGGGTGCAGACAAAACTGATCAAAATTGCGCCGATGGTCAGCGTCACTGCTGATGACGGAGTCGTAAGTATCAGCAATATCAATACTTCCCAGCCTTTGGAAGATGCTGTTATGGCTGAGACAGAAAAAATTGCCCGGAATGTGGAAGGCGTTGCAAAGGTGATTTTTGCACTGCATGCTGCCGGGGATCAGCACAGCCATATAAATCCTTTTCACAATATGTAAGAAACAGCATTTAAAAAAGGGGATTCCAACAGGACAGCTTAAAAGCCCTGCCACTGAAAGGGGCAGGGCTGTCCTGAACCCCGATTTCTCCTTTTTCGGTTCATCTGACTTTTTTTCTTGCAGTTTCAGACGCGTTTGATGTATATAAATTTTGGGTTTTTACAGATAACTCTGTCTGATCATCAGTTCATAAGTGGGGTTCCATAAATTTTCGGGTATAAAGGATAATGGGTCAAATCCGTTGATCTGAACCTGACACCTGTGCTGAAAAAATCCGCACGGATTGAAATTATTATAGAAAAAGTTGAAAAAAACAAACCGGAATCCCGGAAGGGATGACATTATCAGCCTATTTGACCCACTATAGTATTAAAGTTTTCAGTATGTCCGGTTTTCCTCAGAAACCCGTTTTTTTTATACATGAAAATTTTCGTTGACCTGCTTATATACGATAAAAAATGACAGTTCACATAAAAACCGGCATGGAATTTGCGTTTCGCATAACACGCATTTTGTCATGCTTTTTTAACCGGAAAAACCATGATAAAATTGTCTAAATACAGACAAACGGGTTTGAATCGGATTTTTTTGGGTCAGTTGTCTGAATATAGACAAATTGTTTAAATACAGACAATCAGATTTGGGTTGGGCTTTGTCTGCATTTAGACAAAATTGTCTAAATGCAGACAAAATTGTCCAAGTATAGACAATTTTTTATCGCGGATAGGCGGAAACCGTATAATCACTGGTTATGCACGCGCAAGCGTAACTGCATTTCACTATATTTTGACAACTGTAAGAGGTAAAAAGATATGATTTCAGAAAAATTGGATAAAATTCAAAGAACAATTATTAATGTTCATCGAGAACTTTTTGATGAAAGTCCTTCGCCAATGAAGCTGCAAAAATTGTGCTACTACGCTCAAGGTTATGCTTTGGCGGAAGGAAAGCTATTATTCTCTGAAGATTTTGAAGCGTGGCAACATGGGCCAGTTGTATATGATTTGTACGATAAATATAGAGGATATAAGTGGCATCAAATAAGTGAAGAAGTTGGTGAGTCTGATACTTCGGTATTAGAATTTATTACTGATATTGTAAGTGCCTACGGAAGATACGATGGAGCAGCATTAAGCACGATGTGTCATCGTGAAAGTCCTTGGCTCGAAGCTCGCGGTAATTTAGATGAATTGCAAGGCAGTACCGCCACAATATCAAAAGAATCTATGGGTAATTTCTTCGCTGCTAAATTGCGTGCCACCAATGGCTAAAAATAAATATACCACTATTGCTGATAGTGACGCAACAAAGACAGCAAATGAGTATTTAAGGCTATCTTTTGAATATTTGGATTGGGGATCCGATGAATTTTTTTTCCATGGAATGGAACAAAAATATTATCAGAAATTTTTTGATTGTTTAACAACTATAAAATCAAGTAAAGAGTCAGAAATAACTCAGCAAAATCATCATAGTTTGCGTCCTAAATCTATATTTAACACAACAACTTCTATTAAAACATCTTTTCCATGTACTGTGATAAATAAAATTAAGAATAAGTTGTTTGTCCAAACCAGAGATGAAGAAGGAGCTTTATCACAAGCAAAAGAAATAGCCAATAGAGCTTTTGAAATATGCTTATCCTTGAATTATGGGAGAATTCACGGATTTCTATGGAACAACACTTTTCATCTGGTATGGTTCGACCCAGCTCATAATTTGTATCCAATGAAAAGAGGTATTAAACGTCATTCTGAGGCAGCAGTAGTCAGATGTTTTTCTCCTGAAGAATGTTTACGCTTGCAGGGAAAAATCAGACAGCTACAAGAAGAAAATACAGAATTATATGAGGCATTTGCTGAAAGTTAATATCGCATAACCAATCGTTCAAGCGGACAGGCGGGGCGGGACGTTTTGTGTCAGGTTGAAGTTTGTGACCGCCCAGCCTGCCGATTAACTCGTTGTTATGCGAGAAAAACCAAAGGAGTAAGTAAATGGCATTTGTAGAGCCAATTACAATTAAGCACGCTATAGATAGCGTTCATAGAAAAGAATATCTACTCCCTGCCATACAGAGAGAGTTTGTTTGGGATACATACCAAATTGAACGCCTTTTCGATTCAATAATGAGAGACTACCCAATAAGTTCGTTCCTTTTTTGGGAGGTTGATGAGAACAACACAAGCAAATATCAGTTCTATGAATTTGTTCGTGAATATCATGAAAGGGACAACACTCACAATCCGAAAGCCAGCATAAATGGCGAGAAAGGCATAACAGCAATACTTGATGGACAACAACGTCTTACATCTTTATATATTGGGCTAAAAGGTACATACGCATATAAGTTACCGAGAAAGCGGTGGGACAATGATTCAGCCTTCCCCAAAAGAAAACTATGTCTTAATTTGATCGCACATCCGGAAGATGGTGATCTTGAGTATAATTTTCAGTTTTTAACAAAAAAGGAAGCGGAACACAGGGACGATGATCATTTTTGGTTTGTTGTGGGGGATGTGCTTAATCTTAACGAAGCCGTGGATGTGAATGATTTTCTTCTTGAGCATGACATATCAGATTATGGAAAGGAGAGATTTAGATTCGCCAATAAAACCCTTTTCAAATTGTATGAAGTCATTCATAAAAACAAATCAATCAATTTCTTTCTTGAAAGAGGTGAAAGTCTCGATAAGGTTCTAAATATATTTATTCGTGTCAATAGTGGCGGAACACAATTAAGTTACTCGGATCTTTTGCTTTCTATTGCTACTGCTCAATGGAAACACAAAGATGCTAGGGAGGAAATAACATCGTTCGTCGATGAGATAAACTCTATAGGAGATGGTTTTAACATCAACAAGGATTTTGTTCTGAAAAGTTGTTTGGTGCTTACTGGCTTTAAGGATATTGCATTCAAGGTTGATAACTTTAATCAAGATAATATGCTTGCCATTGAAAATAAATGGGACGATATTACGAAGGCAATTAAATTGTCAGTGGTATTGCTTTCTAGTCTCGGCTATCACAGAGACACCTTAACATCCAATAATGCATTAATCCCTATATCTTCTTATTTATATAAAATCGGCAGTCCAGATAACTTTCCTGAATCAAACAAATATCAAAGCGATAGACAAAGAATCTTTAAATGGCTTGTAATGGTCCTTTTGAAAAGAACATTTAGCGGTCAGCCAGATAATGTCCTTAGACCAATAAGAGAAGTGATCACTTCATCTGAAGCGGGATTTCCGTTAGATGAAATCATTGAAAAGCTCAAAGGTAGCACAAAAGCAATATCGTTCGACAGCGATGAAATAGATAATCTTCTGTATTATCAATATGCTCAAGCATACACTTATTCAGTGTTATCATTTATTTATCCATCTCTAGATTTTCGAAACAAATTTCATCAGGATCACATATTCCCGAAAAAGCTTTTTACTAGGAAACGACTTGAGAAGCGTGGAATTAAGTCCGACGATATAGATTTTTACCTTGAAAACTACAACTATTTAGCCAACCTGCAATTACTTGAGGGCGTTCCTAACCAAGAAAAATCTGGAAAAGATTTTGACGTATGGATAGCAGAAAAATATCCAAACGATAAAGACAGGAAAGCATACATGGAAAGGCATTACATCCCAAGCATTGATCTTACATTGGAAAATTTCAGGCAGTTCATTGAGGAACGAGAAAAATTAATAGTAGCAGCTTTCAAAAATCTAGTAGCGCGAAAAATCGCATAACAATCACATGCACTCGGACAGCAAAAAGCACCGCTCGTTCCTCGCTCTGCTTTTTGCTGCCGGTGATGTGAAGCGTTATGGTGATGGAAAATGAACATCTATGAACCAAGACTGGATTCTACAAAAAAAAGAAACACGCCGAGCCTTCTCTAGTGCGACCTGGGTTCCCTTGAGAGCATCCATCAATGACGAGAAAGGTGAAGTTCGAAGTATTGGCTACGTCAGTGAGTACTTTGGATGCGGTTCTGTTGCGTTCCCTCCTGAGCACCGAGAAGTAGCGGAACAACTTGGCTGGAGTAGCATTGGAATCGGTCACAGTGCACAGCCGTATGCTTACGAGGATGGTTACTACTCATCCATCGAGCAGTATCAATACAACGACAAAGAACCCATCGGAGTTCACCTTGTCTTCGAGCACCCTCAACCGGTAGTTGGCGAAAGGCTATGGATACTGAATCCTGATTTGGTTGTTGCACTACGTCTGATAAAGGATGGAAACAACTGGGTAAGGCCAGAAGAGAATTTCGTTGTTGTGGCTCGTGAGGTTCTTGATGAAAAAGGAGATTACCGCCTTATCGAGATCAAGCGAGAGTTTCTCCTCGATTATTTACTAAAGTTTCTTTACATTAATCATATCTTGTTAAATGTCAGATTGTT
>CAZHPS010000267.1:0-9629 GCA_964534335.1 uncultured Desulfobacterales bacterium | reverse complement strand
TGCAGAAATTAAGCGGAGCGGTTTTTTGCACATGCGCAACTGCGGAAAAACTGACAATACTGTATCAAATCAACGGAGATTTGGTATTATACCGATTCTCTATTGAATTTATACAATAAGGTGAATTATTTCCTCTGTGTCCTCTGCGGGAAACTGAATCATATACCGATACTTAAAATATTTTGGTAATTCTGCCGGGCGGATTTTAACCGCAGAGTAACACAGAGTTTCCGCAGAGTGACACAGAGTTTTTCTGTTCGGAATTCAGATATGAATCTGAACCTCTGCAAATGTTTCAGGTAATGGTATAAGTATATTTTCAATGGAGAATTGGTATTATACCGGTTCGCCATTGACTTTATACAATCAGCAACTGATCCGGAGGAGTGCAAAAATTAAGCGGAGCGGTTTTTTGCACATGCGCAACTGCGGAAAAACTGACAGTATTGGATCAAAGCAATGGAGAATCGGTATAAGATAGCATTATATCAGTTTCGCGAAGGGACGGAAAGGGGAAAAAAAACTGGCTGAGGAAAATACAGGGGAAACAATGATGCAGGAAGCGGCACAGTGGGGACAGAAATCTGTCCCCACTGTTTTTTTTGGAAAAGATGCTTTTATCCGAGAATGGCCTTCAGATCAGCATCAGGGGTGGAAATGGGCATGATATTGAATTTTTCCACCAGCACATTGAGAATATTCGGGGTGATAAAAGCCGGAAGACTGGGGCCGAGCCGGATATTCTTTATGCCCAGAGAAAGCAGGGTCAGCAGGATAGCACAGGCTTTCTGCTCATACCAGGACAGGATCATGGACAGGGGCAGATCATTGACACCGCATTTGAACGCGTCAGCCAGGGCAACAGCAATTTTCACTGCGGAATACGCATCATTGCACTGTCCCACATCCAGCAGCCTCGGAATGCCGCCGATAGTCCCCAGGTCTTTGTCAAAAAAGCGGAATTTGCCGCAGGCCAGGGTCAGAACAATGCAGTCTGACGGAATCTTTTCCACCAGTTCGGTATAATAATCCCGGCCCGGTTTGGCTCCGTCACAGCCGCCCACCAGGAAGAAATGGCGGATGGCTTTGCTTTTTACAGCATCAATCACTGCACCGGCCACGCCCAGCACGGCATTGCGGCCAAATCCCACCATGACTTCTTTGCCCGGAGCATCTGCCGGAAATCCGGGCAGTTCCAGAGCTTTTTGGATGACCGTGGCAAAATTTTTGTCTTTGATATGGGGGACACCGGGCCAGCCTACCAGACCTGTGGTAAAGATATTGTTTTTGTATCCATCCTTTGGTTTCTGAATGCAGTTGGTGGTCATAAGAATCGCGCCGGGGAAGGCGTCAAATTCTTTGGCCTGATTCTGCCATGCCGTGCCGTAATGACCATAGAAATGACTGTACTTCTTCAGTTCCGGGTATCCGTGACAGGGCAGCATTTCACCGTGGGTATAGATGTTGATTCCTTTGCCCTGTGTCTGTTTCAGGAGTTCTTCCAGATCCTTGAGATCATGTCCGGAAACCAGAATGGCCTTGCCTTTTTTGGCTCCCAGCGGCACTTTGGTGGGAACAGGATGACCATAGGTTCCGGTATTGGCAGCATCCAGCAGTTCCATTGCCCGCAGGTTGATCTGACCGCACTTCATGACCAGTCCCACATACTCATCCGCAGTTTTGTTTTTGTCCAGAGTTGCAGCCATAGCCTCATGGATGAAGGCAAACACCGCATCATCGCTTTGGCCCAGAATGGCCGCATGATCAGCATACGCGGCCACGCCTTTGAGTCCGTAAATGAGCAGTTCCCGCAGGGAAAGAAGATCCGGATTCATGGAAGGATCGGACTGAACCCCGACTTTTTCCCCCTGTGCAACCAGTGCTTCCAAAGTCGCTGCCGGAGTGAATTTTGCAGATTCATCCGCAAACTCTGTTTTCCCGGCTTTGGCACCAATCTGTTTTTTCAGATTTTCCCTTTTTGCCACGCATTCTTTCAGCATTTCCGCAAAACGGGCCGGATCAAAATCCACATTTGTCAGAGTGGAAAAAATAGCTTCACAGGTGAAGCGGTTCACTGCGGCATCACTGATGCCTTTTTTCCGGGCCTCAACCGCATACAGCGAGAGTCCCTTTACCGCATACAGCAGCAGATCCTGTAATGACGCCACTTCATGGCTTTTGCCGCATACGCCGCCTTTGGTGCAGCCTGTTCCCTTTGCCGTCTGTTCACACTGAAAACAAAACATGATGTCCTCCTTTTGCGTTGATGTTGACTGAACTGTCACAGGGGATCGTTATTATGTATACCCCAAAAATAAAATTCATTCACTGATTTTTTTTCAAAGTTTTAATCAGCAATATAAACATGAAATCTCTTTCTGCAAAATGATTATGTGCCGAATATGGGGTAAAAGAGAAAAATAATCATTGACATATGTCAAAAAAGCATATTTTTTATATTTTCAGCATCAGGTACTGTGCCGGAGTTCTCTTTTGCCGGGACAATGCCCGTAACAGGAGATTTTGTCAGGTTGACAAAGTAATAAGTAGGCAAACAAAAATTTTCTTGTATTCAAAAAACTGGATTTTTCTGAAAAATGAGGTTTTTCTGAAAATTTTATGCCAGAAAATTTATGGAATCTTATTTAATTTTTCCCAGGCATGTGGAAGAGTCATCAGTTTTGTGTCAGAAATATCCATATTGATTATGCAGAGCCGGAGAAGGAGAAATTCCAATGTTCAGGAGATTATCGTTTCAGAGTAAAAGCATGATAATGTCGGTTGTGCCTCTTTTGCTTATCCTGATTATCGTGGTTTATGAAAACGGAAGAATGCAGAATATGGTGAAAACAAAAACCCTTGAAATGGCAAGGATTCAACTGGAACATATTGCCATAGGAGCTTACGGGATGTGCGAAAGCCAGCAGGAGCTTTTGCAGAAGACAATCAACAGCAGCCTGAATGTGGCCCGCCATATGCTTGAGGATATGGGCAGCATCAGTTTTTCACAGAACACTGTTTCATGGGAAGCTTTGAATCAGTACAGCAATGCGGTTCAAAATATACAACTTCCTGAAATTTCCGTTGGAGGTTTTCATCTGGGAAAGAACAGAGATTTCAATGTCCGTTCCCCTCTTGTGGATGAGGTCAGCGAACTGGTGGGCGGAACCTGCACCATTTTTCAGAGGATGAATCCCGATGGCGATATGCTGCGGGTCAGCACAACTGTCCGGAAATCTGATGGCACGCGGGCCATCGGCACATATATTCCCAGAATTAACCCTGATGGAAAGGAAAACACGGTCATATCCAGAATTTTGAAAGGGGAAACTTTCAGCGGCAGTGCTTTTGTGGTGAACAAATGGTATATCACAGCCTATGAACCCATTTATGACGAGGAGAAAAATATTGTGGGGGTTCTGTATGTGGGGGTTCCGCAGGAGAGTGTCCAAAGCCTGCGCAGAGCCATCATGAATATTCGGATCGGGAAAACCGGCTATATGTATGTATTGAATTCTGAAGGAAACTATGTTATTTCAAAGGATGGGAAACGGGACGGTGAAAACATCCGGAATGCAAAAGATGTGAAGGGAAATTTTTTCATCAGGGAAATCTGCGCCAAAGCACTCACACTGGGAAAAGGGGAATCTTTTGAATATCAGTACCTTTGGCAGAATCAGGATGAAAAACAACTGCGCATGAAACGGGCCGTGATCATGTATTTTGCACCCTGGGACTGGATTATTGCGGCCAGTGCCTATGAGGATGAACTGTTTGAAGTCCAAAGCCTTCTCGCTTCAAAGGGAAGAAACGTGAACAGGGTGATTTCAGCAGTGGTGATCATCGCTGTTTTTGTCAGTGCTTTTATATGGCTTCACCTTTCCGGCAGAATCACAGAAAGAATCAGAAACACAGTCAGCGCACTTAACGGGGTGCTGAAACAGATTACAGCAATTTCCGTCAGAATTACCGGGTCCGGTCATTCCCTTGCGCAAAGGACTTCAGAGCAGGCTGCCTCTCTTCTGGCAACTTCATCCTCACTGGAAGAAATATCGGTCATGACCATGCGGAATGCGGAACACGCAAACATCGCGAATAAACTACGGAAAGAAACTTTGCAGGTCATTGAGGATGCATCCGCCGCTATGACAAAAATGGGCGATTCCATGTCCGATATTTCCCGGTCAGGCAGAGATACGCAGAAAATTGTCAAAACCATTGATGACATCGCTTTTCAGACCAGGCTTCTGGCACTGAACGCGGCTGTGGAGGCCGCAAGGGCAGGCGAAACCGGCATGGGTTTCGCGGTAGTGGCAAATGAAGTGAAAAATCTTGCCGCGCGTGCTGGCGAAGCAGCAAAAAACACGGCAGAACTGATAAAAATCACGGTCGGAAAAACTGCTGCGGGAGCGGATATTGCTTCCGGCGCAAACGCGGCATTCGCAAAAGCTGCGGAGGCATCTTTAAAATTCGGTGAATTGGTTGAACAGATTGCCGCGGCCTCCCATGAGCAGGCAGAGGGAATTGATCAGTTGAACAATACTGTTGCGGATATGAACACTGTCACCCAGCAGAACGCTGCCAGCGCGGAGGAATCCAGTGCTGCGGCTGAGGAAATGCTTTCCATGGCTGAAAAACTCAATGAAATTGTGGGGGAACTCGGACGGCTTGTGGGCACAGGGTATGGAAAACTGTAAGTATTTTTTCATCTGCGGACTATTTTTCAGAAAGCGGGACTTATATGCACAAAACAATGGAAATCATATCCGGGCTTCCCTTTTTCAGCGGGCTTTCTCCGGAAAATCTGAATGATATAGGCAAAATTGCCCAAAACAGACATTTTGGCAGGGGCGAAATGATCTTCTGGGACGGGGATACTGCCAATGGATTTTATGCGGTCGCGGATGGAAAAGTGAAGATATTCAAACTTTCCTCAGAGGGAAAAGAGCAGATTTTTCATATATTCGGGCCGGGCGAACCTTTTGGCGAGGTTCCGGTGTTCAGCGGAAAATCATTTCCGGCCAGCGCGCAGGCTCTTGCCAAAAGTCACCTGCTTTTTTTTCCCCGAAAAGAGTTTGTGGAACTGATTACTGCAAATCCATCGCTTGCCCTGAACATGCTCGCTGTTCTGTCCATGCGGCTGCGGTATTTCACGGTACAGATTGAAAACCTTTCCTTAAAGGAAGTGCCGGAGCGTCTGGCCGCGTATCTTATTTATCTGGCAGAAGAACAGGGAACGGAAAATGCGGTGGAACTGAATATCTCCAAAGGGCAGCTTGCCAGCCTGCTGGGAACCATACCTGAAACCCTGTCACGGATTTTTGCCAAAATGTCCGGAGACAGCCTTATCCGGGTGGAGGGACGAAATATCTTTCTGCTGGATAGTGCGCGTCTGAAAGAACTGGCCGAACATGGAAAATCCGGAGTTTCAGAGCCGCGGGAGTAAAGGATCCGGGTGATTTCCAGAAAAGAATATCCCGGAAAAGCAGCATAAGCTTCCAGCCTGTGCATGTGAACTGAAAATGGGATATTTATTTTAAGAAATCATCCTGAAATGCCGTTACGTTAAGGGGGAAGCGATTCAGCCGGAGTGCCAAACCTCCAGTTTGGCACTTCCCAGTCCCCAAATCTGATATATGTCAAAAAAATGATTGTTAATCAGACAGTTGCTTTCATAGATCTGCTCCGGTGCCAAAAATAAATCTTGCCATAAATCATCATATTATTTTATAAAGCAGAATTAATGAGTGCCGGATAAAGAATATTCCTGTAAGCCCTATGGATATTTTTATGCCGGATTATCAACATATAAAATAAATAAGGAGTTTGGTATGAAAAAACTTGTATTTTTTTTGTTCCTCAGTTTGTCTGTGGCAGGAATTTTTTCCCCAGGTTTTGCACAGACTGTGGGTGAGGCTGCCAAAGATACACCGCCTGCTGAGGTTAAAGATGTCAAAACAGAGGCAACTCCGGCTGCCGTGACATTGCCTGCTGAGGTCAAAGATGTCAAAACAGATGCGGCTCCGGCTGCCGTGACATTGCCTGCTGAGGTCAAAGATGTCAAAACAGATGCAACTCCGCCTGCCGTGACATTGCCTGCTGAAATCAAAGATGTCAAAACAGAGGCAACTCCGCCTGCTGTGACACTGCCTGCTGAGGTCAAAGATCTCAAAACAGAGGCAACTCCGCCTGCTTCGGACAGCAAAACAGAAGCCGTTGCCAAACTGTCGCCGGGTTTGTATCATTATGAGGAAACCGGTATTGAATTTGCGGAAGAGGAGGATGGTATCAGCGGAACCGGTTCACAGAAAATGCAGATGGATCTGAAAGCAGACGGCACATTTACCATAACAACCTGGCTGACAATTCCGGAAGCAGGAATTCAGGAGCAGGTTATCAGCAGTTTTCGCGGTAACTGGAGACAGGACGGAGAGAAACTGATTCAGTCCGGAATACTGGCCCAGTATTTCAATTTTGAAACCAATTCCTTTTCCCCCTGGGAAGCACCGGACGGATGGGAAACAGAGATTACTGTGAATATCCGTAATGTCACGCCCGGTACTTTTCAGGAATATGATGAAGAATCAAAGACCTGGGCTACATGGAGCAAATTATAGTCCTATGGAAGTGTCCGGCCCGGCCTCTGCTCTGCCGGGCTGTTTTTTCTTATTCCAAAGGATAAGTAAGGTTCCATAAATTTTCGGGCACAAAATTTTCAGAAAAACCTCATTTTTCCAAAAAAATCCGGTTTTTTGAATACACGAAAATTTTTGTTTGCCTACTAAGCGGGTCAAATCCCCTGATCAGGCAGTTTGCAGACAGCAGCCAGTTTCAAAATAACATCGGCTGATATACATTCCGATTCGGAAAAGGAAAAAAACTCATGAAAATCTTTAAAAGTATTCCTCTTTTTTTATTCATGCTCATTATTTACAATATTCTGGAATTCTCCAATCCGAATCCGGAATCCGGAAATATGGTCAGTAAAGTTCTTTTTCAGTTCCATCTGATCTCAGGAGCTGCTGTTACTATGGACATCAGCACGCTGCTCAGTATTCTCGGACTCCATGCCCTGTATTTTGAGATTCTGAAATCGCTTCGGGGTTCGGTATCCACCATCATCAATCATACTTTGTCACTGATTGTGTTTATCATTTTCCTGGTGGAGTTCATTGTGGTGAAACAGGCGGGAACTGCCTGCTTTCTGATTCTGACATTTATGTCGCTGCTGGTTGTCATTGCGGGATTTACGGTCAGCATCTCATCAGCAAGAAGAGATATTGTGGTGGACAGTTGATCCGGAACTGCCGGGATATGCAGTGCCTGCTGCACATCCCATAAATGTCGGACGCGTGCCTCCGGCGGCAAAGTGAAAGGTTCCGCTCAATTTATAGTGTTTAAGATAATTATTTTGGGTAGGCTGGGGTGAACGGAGTGAACCCCAGCATCCTGATTCAGTTGGGGTTCACTCCGTTCACCCCAACTACGTGAAACTGCGGGAAACCCCAAAAATATTTTCTTAAAGGCTATAGGTGATTTCTGAAAATAAATATCCCGGTTCAGTTCACAGGCTGGAAGCTTATGCTGCTTTTCCGGGATATTCTTTTCCGGAAATCACCTTAAACTTTCTTCGCTATTTCCTTACATATTTTCTGAGCAGATCAAAATATTCATTAAAGGCATTTTTTGAGGAGACAAAGCTGTCTTTAAAACTGATCAGCGTGTATTTCTCTCTGGGATTTTCCAGAAGAAGAACAATGGAATAGATAAAGAATTTCATACCCATATTATTCTTCTTTGCCGAAGCTGTTGTTTCCAGGTCTGTGATGCGGTCAAATGGGATGCTTCTTTCTGAATTGAAAAACCAGAATGAACGTGACTCCAACCGAATGATTCGCCGGGTTCTGTCCACCTCGACTTTTTTATCAAAACAAAACAGAAAAATCACCCGCTCCAAAAGAGAAGTCCGGGCATGAATCATATTGCCTTCATTGCAAACTACCGGATTGATAAACATGAAAGCCTCCTCTTAGGGGTTGTAACAAAATAACCTGTACAATTTTCTGTCCGAAAAACCCTTAGGGTTTGGAACAACTTAGTCGATTTCCAGAAAAAAATATACCACAAAAATATCAGAAGCTTCCAGCTTTTGCCCTGTGCCTGTGAACTGAAACGGGATATTTATTTTCAGAAATCACCTTATTTTGATACAGACCTTACTTCCATCCAGTCCACAATGTAATCTTCCTGTTCCCTTGTTTCCGGAGACCGGGTATAAGCTGATTTGGGACATTGTTTCCAAAGTTCCCGGAGCCGGGCAAGAGCAGCTTTCCCTTTGAAACCATGTCGTGCCAGCCAGCATCCCACAATAACCCCTGTTCTTCCGATTCCGCCCCGGCAATGAAGATAAACCATTGTTCCCTGTGCAAGATGGGTATCAACTGCATCAAGAGCTGCCGCTGTCAGATCCGGAGAATCGGGTACAGAAAAATCCTGTATGGGAAATCTCTGCCAGGAGGCTGCTGTCAAAAAAGAGGAATAGGGAAGCAGTTCATTTTCCTCCGTCAAATCAATGAAGCCTGTTATTCCGGAACTGACCAGATCGTTAAGTTTTGACATGGCAGATTCTGTATCCCGGCTTTCGGGATACTCTCCTGCAAGAAATTTGCCCGGAACCACCCAGTAAGCATTTTTTATTGGCCGTTTCATCTGCATATGCCTTTCTGAAATTCTTTTTGCCACTTTTGCAGGGTCAGCAAAAAAGAATTTTTGCACTCCGCCGGCATAACTTTTGGAAAGTTGTCAAAATCTGACTGCATCAAACCAATGGGGAATTGGTATTATACAGATTAGCCATTGATTCTGTACAATACAGAATACAAATCCGGAGGAGTGCAGAAATTGAGCGGAGCGGTTTTCTGCACACGCAACTGATCCGGAGTGCAAAAATTAAGCGGAGCGGTTTTTTGCACACACACAGAACCGCGAAAATTGTATAAAATCAATGGCGATTTTGTATTACAGTTCTATTTTTGTACCCAGTACGGACAGAAATTTTGCCAGCCACCGGGGATGGGCAGGCCATGCCGGAGCAGTAATGAGTTTACCGTCTGCATATGCCTGATCCACAGGAATTTCTTTGTAGGTCCCGCCAGCGCTGTTCACATCAGGCCCCACTGCCGGATAGGCAGTGCAGGTTCTGCCTTTCAGCACACCTGCAGCCGCCAGCACCTGCAAACCGTGACAGATGGAGGCAATGGGTTTATCCGCATTTGCAAAATGCCGCACCATGTCCAGCACTTTGGAATTAAGCCGGATATATTCGGGGGCGCGTCCTCCCGGAATCACCAGAGCATCGTAATCCTCTGCTTTGATTTCGGAAAATGTGGCGTTCAGGGTGAAATTATGCCCCGATTTTTCACTGTAGGTCTGATCTCCCTCAAAATCATGCACTGCTGTGCGCACTGCATCCCCTGCTTTTTTGTCCGGACAGACCGCATGAACAGTATGTCCCACCATCTGCAATGCCTGAAAAGGAACCATCACCTCGTAATCTTCCACAAAATCGCCCACAAGCATCAGAATTTTTTTTGCCGCCATAAAACCTCCTTTGGGTTTGGGGGCAGCGG
>CAZHPS010000266.1:0-9669 GCA_964534335.1 uncultured Desulfobacterales bacterium | reverse complement strand
TGAAAGAATCGTAATTATCAATAACAAGAAGTGTGACACCTGTTTTTTTCATTTTCAGTCCTCCAAAAAAAGAAAAAGCCAGCCCAGTGAGTCTGGGTGGCTTTGCCTGTTTCATAACTCAGAAAATTTTTTTATGACCGATTTTTATGTTCGAATAATCCAAAAAAAATCTTTGGTCAAGAAAAAGATTTCTGGCTGCAAAGAGAATGAACATTTTTTATAAACCTTTTCCGGAAAAAAAATTGTCTTATTCTTTTTTTTATTGTACATTGTCATCTGTGCCTGACACCGGTTCCGGAAAAATCATTAATAATTGAAATTATTACAGAAAACAAATTGAAAAACAAACCTGAATACTGGAAGGGATGACAGTATCAGCCGGTTTGACCCACTATCAATTTTCTGAATACAGGGAGAAGTCTGATGCAGAAAATATATCACAGTGTATACGACATCAGCATTATTCTGGGGGAACAGGCTCCGGATTGGCCCGGTGATCCTCCTTTTCACAGAGATATTATTTGCCGAATCAGCGCAGACAGTCCCTTTGCCCTTTCCGGCCTGAGCATGAGCGCACATTCCGGCACGCACATAGATACGCCTTCCCATTTCATACCCGGAGGAAAAACTCTGGATGATTATGCAGTCCGTGATTTCATTCTTCCTGCGCAGGTTATTGAAATCAGAGACAGCATATCCGTCAAAGCCGGTGACATAGCACAGTTGAATATTTCCCCCGGCTCTGCCCTTCTTTTCAAAACATCCAATTCTGCAGGCGGGCTGTGTGTCAGCAGGACGTTTTCTGAAAATTACGTGCATCTGTCACCGGAAACAGCGGATATTTGCATTGATAAAAAAATCCGGCTGGCAGGCATTGATTATATTTCCATTGAAAAATACGGTGAGGAAGAATGTCCTGTTCACAGGAAACTGCTGGAAAATGACATCCTGATTTTGGAAGGGATCAATCTGAAAGATGTTCCACCGGGAAATTACACACTTTTGTGTTTTCCCCTGAGAATAAAAGAGGGGGAGGCTTCACCGGTTCGGGCCGTGCTGCTGGCATGATTCCGGATGATGCGGAATTATGTCATCCATCCGGATTTTCCTGCTTTTCCATTTCCGTGATGATTTCCATTGTCCTTACGCTGACCGTGCAGACACGCATCAGCAGATCAATAATTCACGTTACGCAGAAAGTTTCAGCGGCTGTAATTTTTGCAACTCAGCATAAGCTGAATGCAATGCACTGATATAAATTTTTTCTTTCAGCGCAAAGTGATTAATATTATTTGAAATTTTCAGCATTTCAGGTTTTAAATAATCGCATAAAGAGTTTGAGGAAGTTGTAAATTATGTCAGAGAAAAATTTCCGGAAGTCAGATTTATCGGAGTCTCGGAAAGTCCTGAAGCCCCCGCTGATTTGTGGATCAGGGTCACTGCACCGGAGGATGAGGACAGAGAATCGGAATTAATAGAATATAAGTAACTGATGTTACGCCGTTGATTTTTTTATTTGGTACTGGGATTTTTCATGCTGATAAAATTATGCTATAGTGTTTAAGATAACGTGAGTTCGATGAGTCTGTCCATATTATCAGTGACATAACTCAAAATTTATTGTATACACCGGTTTCATTCAGCCTTAACCTTTTCAAACCGGAGGAAACAATGAAAAACATTGATCCGAATCAGGACAATACAACTGTTTTTACAGAACTTTATTATGAAATCAGTGAATTCATGAAGATATTCGGTCCTCTTCTGAATGCACACCTCACCGGAACCCGGCGTCAGCGCCCTTTCTGCCGGATGTCCGTCTGCGAAATTATGACCGTACTGATCGGATTTCAGATAATAGGAGGTCAGAATTTCAGACAATATTACAAGGATACTGTACTACAGTTTCACCGGGTGGTTCTGCGGTTTCAAACTCCACCCTGCAATAAACCACATCGGGGAACTGATGTCCGTGCATATCACCGCCGGAAACACCGATGACCGGAAACCGGTGCGGGGCATGGTGAACCGTCTGAAAGGAAAGCTTTTCGGAGACAAAGGTTACATCAGTGCGGCACTTGCAAAGGATCCCGCGGAACACGGTCTGCATCTTATAACAGCCATCAAAAAAATATGAAAAAACAGTATATTGAATTTGCAGATCGTATACTGCCCCGCAAAAGGGCTGTTATTGAAAGTGTCAATGACCTGCCCAAAAATTTTTTTCAGACTGAACATTCCCGTCACCGCTCAGTTTTCGGATTCATGGCAAATCTTTTCGGTGCTTTGATCGCGTACACTTTTTATCCCAAAAAACCTCATATGAGAGGAATTGATCTCAATAAAGCATTGATTACAATATGAAACTCATCGAACTCACGTTTCATAGCAGATCGCGGCTGATACCGATTCTCCATTGACCTGATACTGTCACGGCTGATCCGCATGTGCAGAAAACCGCTCCGCTTAATTTCTGCACTCCTCCGGATTTGCATGTGCAGAAAACCGCTCCGCTTAATTTTTGCACTCCTCCGGATCAGCCCGAATAGTATCAATTCAATAGCGAATTGGTATCATACCAATTCGCTAATTGAATTTATACAATAAGGTGAGTTATTTCCTCTGTGTTCTCTGTGGTTTTTTCTCTCTGTGTCCTCTGTGGGAAACCGAATCATAAGTATATTTTCAATGGAGAATTGGTATCATACCAATTCGCCATTGATTCTATACAATAGAATCATATTTTTCTGTCTGATTACAATGTATTATTTTTTTCAAAAGCACATTTTCAACGGTGATTTGGTATCAGATCCCTGCGGTCACAAAAACGGTTTCCTCTGGAAGATTTGACAACTTTCCAAAAAGTTGTCAAATCTGGTTCAGTTCCCTGTGGCCACAAAAACAGTTTCCACCATAACAAGATTTTCCTTGTCTTCATATTTTTTTTCATATTTCTCCCGGTTGGCATCATCAATGTATTCCACAAAAAAAACAAGGGAAATTTCCGCAAGTCCGAGCTGCTTTCCGTAATGCGCAGCCTGTGCAACGGCTTCTCTGTATCCATGCTCATCCGTGTATGTTTTGAGTTCAACCGCGTACATGCGGTCTGCATGGCGGATGAGAATGTCAATTTTTCCGTTGCCTGTGGGAAACTCAGGCCAGACCTGCGCGCGTTTCATTCCCAGAAAAATCACACAGCCACCGGTACAGGGCAAAATGGAAAACAGCCTCAAAAATGCGCAGATCTTTGCGTCTGGGCGCGTCTCTGAGCAGCCATTCCCTGTTTTTTTTCAGATGAATTTCAAACCTTCGCATCAGATTCCGGATGTTCAGTGAGGTTTCCGTGACTGTATCGCTCAGATCCGCAAATGGTTCAAGGGTTTTGCCCATATATGAGAACAGATCATCGGAAAAATAGTCAAACAGACTTTTCTGGACAAAGTGGCTGGAAAAGCGGAGATAAAGGTTTTCCGGTGTTTTATCAATATCTGTCACACCGTTCATATACAGGTAATTCTGCATGGGATTGCTGTAACGGAACCCTGTTTTTTCATCTGTATTGAATATATCCATCACTGCTGATTTATAGGGTTCCTGTTTCACTTTGCTGATGATGCTGAGAATATTGCTGTTGGGAAGCGCATGGACAGCCATGCGGAACACATCATCAAAATGTTTTGCGGTAATCGGACTGCCTTTGTCTTCATTGTATGTCTCTGTGAGCAGTTCCCCCAGCCAGCAGGTCAGACCAGTCTGCCCCCGTGTTTCGTAAAACAGTCTTTCAGTGACTTCCTGTTCAACCTTCTGTCCGCTTTCCCGCTCATACCATGCAAACATTTCTTTCACCTCGTCAAAAATGAGATTGGGAATGTGCAGACTTCTCTGCACATTGAAAGGAGATCCGCTGACATTTTCAATGCCGAGAACACTGCGCACACCAATCAGGGCCAGCCCGTTAAGCATACATCTTTTCTGCTCCGAAAGCATGCCCGGTGCATTCTGCCTTCCTATATACATTTCCCTGAATCCGTTGGCAAATTTGTTGATGAAATCTTCACGGAGTGCATCAAATTCATCAAGGATGAGGATGAGGGGTTTTTCAAAATGCTCCTCTGTAAAAAATTCTGCAAGTTTTTTCCAGGAATTTATTGCCGGAAATTTTCTGCCAAACCATGATTTCAGTTTGTTTGCAAAATATTCCAGAATTCCCGCATCCTCAGTTTCTGTCTTCGCAGACTGCAGAATCAGGATACCCACCTCAAAATCCCCCAGCTCCCGGATTTTCTTCACCACCTGCTGCATAATCCATGTTTTTCCGGTCTGGCGGGGAGCCCAGACAGTGATATAATGTCCGCCTTTTTCCGGAATTTCACCGGCAAGCTGCACATAAGCTTTTTTAATGAGTTCTGTCCGGGGCGCATGGTAATGCAAATCCCGGTCAACCGGCCCGTAGGATGAAAATGTTCTCATGGTTTGCTCTCCTTTTTTATGCGGAAATATCTGTTTTTTCCTTTGCATCATATTTGACTGCGTTTTTGGATAGTGCTTTGTCAAGTTTGTTTTTGTGAGTTGATTTCAGAACTGTTGGGTTGATTTTCCAATTTTTTCAAAAAATTGGAAAATCAACCCAACCTGCATTTTCAAACCACCCTGCACTGTAACCCTTTCAGATATGTACCTTCCGGAAAATTCAGGGATACAGGATGATCCTCTGCCTGACCAAGCCTCCGGATGATATGAACTTCACGGCCTGCATCCAATGCGGCATCTGCCACAATTTTCTGAAACAAATCCGCATCCATAAGCCCGGAACAGGAAAAGGTGAAAAGAAATCCTCCGGGCCGGAGCAGTTTAAATCCCAGAAGATTGATGTCCTTGTATGCACGGGCAGCGGCATTCAGATATTTTTTTGCCTCTGCAAACTTGGGTGGATCAAGGATGATCACATCAAACTGCCTTCCGCTGTCCCTGTATTCCCGCAGGACAGAAAAAACATCCCCTTCCCGTATCTCTGATTTTCCGGTATCCAAATGGTTGAGAACCGTATTTTTCCGCACCAGTGCAAGGGCCTGGGCTGAGGCATCAATGCCGGTGACATGCTTTGCGCCTCCCATGAGTGCATTCACAGTGAATCCTCCGGTATAGGAAAAACAGTCCAGTACTTCCGCGTTTTGGCAGGATTGGTAAACCAGACTGCGGTTATCCCGCTGATCTGTGAAAAAACCGGTTTTCTGACCGTTGCGGATGTCAATGAGAAAACGGCATGGCCCTTCCCTAATCTCAAGCAGTTCCGGAGGTTCTTTTCCCCAAAGCAGTCCCTTCACCTGTGCAAGTCCCTCTTTTTCACGGGAAGAAATATCGGATCTCTCATAAATTCCGGAACAGGGGGATAATTTTGCAAGCTGTTCCGCAATCAGATTTTTCCAAAATTCAGATCCCGCGCTGCTGAACTGGCAGACCAGATAATCAGCGTAACGGTCAGCAATAAATCCCGGAATTCCGTCAGATTCGGAATTGATCACACGGCAGGCCGGAGAATTCGCATCAGTGAATTTTCTCCGCGCAGCAATGCTGCGCTGCAGCCTGTGATGAAAAAAAGCAGCATCAATTTTTTCGTCCGGATTAAAACTCCACATGCGCACCTGAATCTGGGACCGGGGCGACCATGCGCCCCGGCCCAGAATAAGACCGTTCCGGGTGCGGACATCAACGGTTTCACCGGGAGCAGGGCTGCCTTCCACCGCATGAACCGCACCGGAAAATATCCAGGGATGACGGCGAAGCACGGATTTTTCCCGTCCGGGTTTTAAAATCACAGTGTGCATATATATCCTTGTTTGAAAGATAAGTAATTATAAACAGGATTTATTTTCAGATTTGATATAATACCGATTCTCCATTGATTTGATACAGTATTGTCAGTTTTTCTGCGGTTCCGCGTGCGCAAAAAACCGCTCCGCTTAATTTTTGCACTCCTCCGGATTTGCGTGTGCAGAAAACCGCTCCGCTTAATTTTTGCACTCCTCCGGATTTGCATTCCGCATTGTATAAAACCAATGGCGAACCGGTATAAGTTCCGGGTTTCCTGTATCAAAAAGATTGGTTTTCTCAGAAAAACAGGATTTCCTGAAAAATTTATAATGAAAATTTATGGAAGGTTACTTACTGTGCCTGTCTGCAAAGTGGTATCCACACTGTTCTGCATGGAATGAATTTTCCGTATGTATTCTTCAGATTCGCACCCCAGCCGGTTTGCGATCTCAAATTCGGCCAGAGCCTCATCCACAAGACTGCGGCTGGCATAAATTCTGCCCAGACGCTGGTGGAACAGCCCGTTTTCCGGTGCAATTTCAACACTGTGACGGCAGAAGGCCAGCGCGATGTCAGGATTTTCCTCCCGCATCTCATAGATCCATCCCAGAGCAGAAAGGGATATGGCATCGTCCGGTTTGAGCCTGATGGCCTGCCGGTATGCGGCAATGGCCTCATCCGTCTGATCCAGCACTGTACAGCATTTCCCCAGATAACGCCAGCATGTGCAGGAATCAGGCCGGATTTCAAGGGCTTTCTGAAAAAAGGATTTGCCTTTTTCAGCATCTCCCTTATCCAGACAGAGTTTGCCAAGCTGAAACAGGATTTCAAACACATCCGGCGCAAGGGCAAGGGCTTGGAGAAAATTCTTCATCGCCAAATCTTTTTCCCCTTTGAGCATATGTACAAGTCCGGTATTGTACAACGGCATGGGATCATCAGGAAGTATCCGGACTGCTGTGCGGAATTCCTCCAGAGCAGAGGAATAGGCTCCCAGCACACTGTAGCACACGCCCAGACTGTTGTGGATATTTCCCTCAGAAGGATTGAGCAGCAGAGCGGTCTTGAATTCCTCAATAGCCCCTTTCACATTTCCCTGCTGATACAGTCTGTCTGCGTTCAAAGTCAGAGTGATTGCATCAAAGACCGCAGTGCAGCCATTACCGGAAAGCTCAGCCTGATCCAAAGCTTTGCGAGCGTTTTGTATGACTTCCATCCGGGAAAAACGGGAAAGGGGATAGACTGCAATGCCCGCACTCAGGCTTTCTTTTCTCATTTTTCCCAGATTTTTCCGGATATTGTCTGCACAGGCAGTACAGACAGATTCATTCTGATCCGGAAAAAAGCAGCCGAACATGTCCCGCTCAATCAGGCCCCATATGCCTTCGCAGGGTGTGCATACAGAATCAATGGCAGAGGCCGTATCGAGCAGTAACTGAACAGCATATTCCCTGCCGGAATTTTTTTCTGCTGTGCTGAAATCATCCATCCGAATCAGCATAATTCCGAACAGCAGAAATGCATCCAGATGCACAATGGCATGATCAATAAAATCTTTTCCCATACGCATACGGGGAAAACGCGCGGACAGTTCTTTCAGCCCAATGGCCGGCTGTCCTTTTTCCTTTTCCAATGCACGCACATTGCTTCTGCGGAACAGAAAATCCCGTGTGCTGGTACGGCTGCCGTATGGGGACTGCGTTTTCTGTGTCATAAGATTTTTCTTTCCGAAATGCTGTTCAATGCGCTGACAATACCGGAAATATCGCTGTCCATGACTGTTCTCATATCCATAAGGAAAAAATCCTCAGCAATCCGTCCGATAACCGGAGGGGAATGTTTCCGCATCCGGTATTCAAGCGCGTTGACAGACATACCGTCCATGCGCACACGCACACCTTTGGAAGGGATTTCCTGCAGCGGCAGGGAACCTCCGCCTGCTCTGGATTTGAGATCCGTGACTTCGGCAAAAAGACCGGCAATATTCAGACATCGCAGTTTTTCGGACAGGATCTCTGCTTTGCGTGCAATTTCTGCAAGCGGAGAAGTCATCATGCGCAGGGTGGGAATTGTCTGCACAGCTTTTTCCGGATCACGGTACAGACGGAGAGTGGCCTCCAGCGCGGCAAGGCTCATTTTGTCAATGCGCAGCGCACGGGTCATGGGATTTTTCCGGATCTGTGCAATATATTCTTTTTTGCCCGCAATCAGTCCGGCCTGGGGGCCGCCGAGAAGTTTATCTCCGCTGAAGGTGACAAGGGACGCACCGGCTTTCACAGATTCCTGAACTGTGGGTTCTTTGTGCAGACCATAGCGGGAAAAATCCATAAATGTGCCGCTGCCCAGATCCTCCATCAGGGGAATTCCGTGTTCTGCGGCCAGTTTTGCCAGTTCCGTAAGCCCAACCGCTGCTGTGAATCCCACAATGCTGTAGTTGCTCATATGCACCTTTAGCAGCAGTCCCGTATTTGGGCTGATGGCATTTTCATAATCCCGCAAATGCGTCCGGTTCGTGGTTCCCACTTCTTTGAGGATCGCGCCGCTTTTTGCCATGACATCAGGAATCCGGAACGAACCCCCGATCTCCACCAGCTCTCCTCTGGAAACAATCACTTCCTTTCCCCGTGCCAAAGTTTCCAGACAGAGCAGCACTGCTCCTGCATTGTTGTTCACAGCCATTGCCCCTTCTGCTCCCGTGAGTTCGCACAGCAGAGGCTCCACACAACTGTAGCGTATGCCCCGCGCCCCTTTTTCCAGATCAAATTCCAGATTCGAATACCGGCCCGAAATCCGTATCACATTTTCCATGACCTCATCAGCAAGCAGGGAGCGGCCCAGATTGGTATGCACAATCACACCTGTGGCATTGATCAGGGGACGGAGATGGGGACGCATATGCTCTGCCACACAAATTTTCACATTATCCAGAATTGCGGGATCTGACAAATCCTTTTCCGCTGTGTCCTGTCCGCTGCGTATGGCAGAGCGCAGATGTCCGATGACCTCACGGATGCCGGTCATCAGAACTGTGCGGGGAATATCCGCAAAAAAGACATCACCGGAGCTGATTTCCAGCAGATGATCCACTCCGGGAAGCATCCGCAGAAGTTGACGCTGTTTTTCACTGATTTCCAAGTGTGTATCTCCCTGTCTGAGAATTTCTGAATGGGTTTTCAAAGGCAAAAAAACATTATTCCGGAAAATTTTTTTGCACAGATGACCAGTTTTTCAGTTCTGCCAGCAGCCCGTAATCCGTCATATCGCAGCGGATCGGGGTAATGGAAATGCAGTTAAGGGAAAGTGCATCACCGTCTACTTCCGGATCCTGTCCGTACTCCCGTATATCCGCTCCCAGCCAGTGATAGGTGCGGTTCCTGGGATCTGTCCTTTTTTCATAATATTCCCCTGACAGTCTGCCAATACCCTGGCGGCTGATGCTCACACCTGCAATTTCTTTCAGTGGCAGATCAGGCATATTCACATTCAGGGCAGTGCCAAAGGGAAGCCCTTTTTCCAGCACATCGCAGGCCAGTTCTGCGGCAAAGCGCGCGGCCTCATCATAATGGCGGATTTCAAAGCCCTGAATGGAAACAGCTATGGCCGGGATTCCGTACAGAGCGGCCTCCCTGGCTGCGGCCACTGTGCCGGAATAGTTGAGACTGATGCCCACATTGGCTCCGGGATTGATGCCGGACAGCACCAGATCCGGTTTTCTGTCCATGAATTCCAGAATTCCCAGTTTGATGCAGTCAGCAGGTTTTCCGTTTACCGCAATTCCATGCCAGCCGTTTACGGAAATTTTTTCCGCGCGCAGGGGTTCCAGCATGGTGATGCCGTGACTGACCGCGCTTCTCTCCC
>CAZHPS010000265.1:0-9701 GCA_964534335.1 uncultured Desulfobacterales bacterium | reverse complement strand
AAAAAAGGGGATTTTCCATGATAGCCAAATGTGAGAAATGCCAGACAGGTTTTAATATTCAGGACAGCCTGATAAAGGAAAGCGGTACAAAATTCAGGTGTTCGGGCTGCGGTCATGTGTTTAGGGTATATCCGCCCAGACCGGCTGAACCGGAGCCGCGTCCGGTAATTCCGGAACCGGTCAAAAAAGAGAAACCCCGGACTGAAATGCCGGGGATCAGTCCGGACTCTGCCACAGAATCAAAACCCAGGCCACAAAAACAGCCAGTCGTTCCGGACTCTGCTTCTGAAGATAAATCCAGCTCAGAAACGCCAAAGATTACTCCGGAATCTGCTGCTGAAGAGGAAATCGGGCCCCGGAAACTGCCGGTTATTCCGGAATCTGCCGAAGAAGAGGAACCCGGTCAGGAGATGCCCAGGGTTTCCCTTAATGACACCATGACAATGGTGGATTTTTCCGAAGATGTATTTGAAAAAAAGGATGAAAAAGTACCCCGTTACATTGAGGTGGGCAGTATCGGAGAAGGGGGAATGGGTGAGGTCAAACTTGCCAAAGACACACAACTGCTGCGCAAGGTTGCGCTCAAAAGCCTGAAAAAAGAGGCGGCATCCCCAGCAACCCTGAGCTATTTTTTCCGTGAGGCACAGATTACGGCCCAGTTGGATCATCCCAATATTGTACCGCTTTACACAGTAAAGGAAGCCGCCCCAAATGAACCGGCTGTTTCCTTTGTCATGAAATATATCAAAGGCCAGACCCTGACCGACATCATCACCAAAGCCCGGAATTTCTATAAGGAAAATCCCAAAGCCCAACTGCCGGAGGATCTGAATCTCAACTCCCGGCTGGGATATTTTCTCAAGGCATGTGAGGGAATGATTTATGCCCATCGCAAAGAGGTCATTCACCGGGATCTTAAACCTTCCAATATTATGATCGGTGATTTCGGCGAAGTCTATGTCATGGACTGGGGCATTGCCAAAATGATCAAGGAAATTCCTGAAACCCTTTACGGCATTCAGAAAGTGGCTGCACGGAAATCGGAAATGTATCTGGGCGGCACAGAAGTGGGAAGCGTTGTGGGAACTCCGGGCTATATCTCACCGGAACAGGTAAAGGGACTGCCTGAGGTGGGCACTGCCAGTGATCTGTTTTCAATGGGAGTGATTCTGTATGAACTGGTCACGCTGAAACCCGCGCGTCCCGGAGATATGGCAAAAAAACTGGAATGGGCCAATACAGGAACCATAAACCAGATGGTGCATATGGTTCCGGAGAAGAAAATTCCTGAAGAACTCAAAGCCATTATCCGGAAAGCCACAAATCCTGATCCAAACCGCCGGTATCTGAGCGTGAACATTCTGGCTGAGGATGTGCGCAAATTTCTCCGGGGCGATGAAGTAAGTGTAATGCCGGACAATATTCCCCGCCGCATGTGGCGGTTCATCAACAAACACCGTCATGCCACAGCCATTCTGGTGCTTTCCTTTCTTCTGATTTCCTCGGCAGTCACCACAGCCACCCTGATCCGTGAACGCAGTGCGATGAAAAAGGCACAGGATCGGGAAAAGAAACTGACCCATCTGCTGACAAAGGTGGCATCCCAGGCACATTATATTGACAGCCGCTTTATCCGTCTCGAAGGTCTGCTGCTCAATCTTGCCAACAATGCCATGCACCTGATCCAGAATCCACAGGCAGGCAATGAACGGTTTTACTGGATTTCGGATTTCAAAAATCCGGCAAAGGCTCCGCGGGATCTGGCTATTTCCCAGCTTTACCGTATACCTGTGAGCATTGATTATCCTGTGGTGAAAGTTGTCACGGGTGTCAATACCGAAGATATTGTTCCCCTGATGAACCGTCTGGCCCCGCTCCGGCATCATTTCAAAAAACTGCTGCTTGACAGCCGCAACAGTTACAGCCCGATTACCGATGAAGAATCCCGGCGTCTGCTGACCATTCACGGACTGCCGGTAAGCTGGGCCTATATCGGTCTGGAGGCGGGCGTGATGTATTCCTATCCCGGAAAATCCACCTATGGGGATGATTATGATCCGAGAAAACGCCCCTGGTACAGTCTGGGCGCTCGGAAAAGTGCGGTATACTGGGGCAATCCCTATATTGACATCAACGGACTGGGCATGGTTCTTCCCTGCGCGACTTCCCTGTATGACAAAGACGGAAATTTTTACGGTGTCGCGGGCATGGATGTGACCTACGGCAATATAATTCAGGACAGTCTCACACGCGCTGGCGCGGTGGGCGTTGTGGAAAGTTTTCTGCTCGATGATCAGGCGCGGGTGGTGGTCAGTTCAAGTCAGATCGGGCTGGATATGGCGGTAAATCCGGGTGACTCTGCGCTGCAACTGGAACTTTTCCCGGTGCAGGCTGTGGTGGACAAAATCCGGAGAAAGGAATCCGGATTTGCGGAAGTCACACGGGACAATGAACCCCGCATCATCTTTTTCCATGAAATTCCGTCCCTGAACTGGTATTATCTGGAAGACGTGAAAAAATCGGCCATTCTGGGAGCAGAAACTGAGTAATCCATGAACCCGGATTCATGTGACGGAATTTCTTCCTGACGCATGAATCCGGGCAGCAGTCAAATCCCTTAAAGGTTTCTGCTTACAATATTCGGCAAAAGTGAAAAAGACAATCTGAGCATGGCTGAACGTAATGCCCCTGCCAAACTGATACCGATTCGCTATTGACTTGATACTGTCACGGGCTGATCCGGAGTGCAAAAATTAAGCGGAGCGGTTTTTTGCACACACGGAACTGCGGAAAAACTGACAATATTGGATCAAACCAATGGCGAATCGGTATGACACGGAACATCATCAAATTACAGTTCTTTTACCAACTTTTGTCCTCTGCAAAACCCGGTGGAGGAGTGCAAAAATTAAGCGGAGCGTTTTTTTGCACAGAGGACAAAAGTTGAGGAAAATACTATTGCATTGTTTCAATTTAAATTGTGGGAATATTCCGAAGGGATACCGGGCTGTCGGATTACGCCTGCGCTAATCCGACCTGCAATTTTAAGTGAAATGATGCACTATATAAATCACCGGAAAACGCAGACTGCGGTTTTCATACAGTATTCGGATGCTCTGCCATAAGCAGGGAAAAGGCAATGCCCCACATGGTGACACAGACCAGTCCGTCCAGCACCCGCCAGGCCAGAGGTCTCTGAAACAGAGGTGCCAGCATCTGGCCGCCCAGACTCAGGGAGAAAAACCAGATAAAAGAGGCTGTCATGGCTCCGGCTCCAAACCATATACGCCCGGTTCCGGCAAACTGACCGCTGACACTGCCCATCAGGACAATGGTATCCAGATACACATGGGGATTGAGCAAAGTCACTGCCAGTGTGGCACAGATGATCGAACCCAGTGTGGATACGGTTTCCGTGTCAGTTTCAAGTCTTCCGCCCCGCAGGGCTGAGCAAAAGGATCTGAGTCCGTACAGGAACAGAAATGCTGCCCCGCCCCATGCGGCAAGCTGCATCAGAAAAGGCCGGGAAGCCACCAGGGTTCCCATGCCCCCAATTCCGACCGCTATCAGAGTGGCATCGCAGATGCTGCAAATCAGGGCGATGACCATATGGTGATTGCGCCGGACGCTCTGGGAAAGCACAAAGGCATTTTGTGCGCCTATGGCAGCAATCAGTCCGCCGCTGATTCCAAATCCCTGCAAAAACGGGATAAACATGAATTTTTCCTCCTCACAGTTCCATAAATCATGCAGTTGTCTGAAAAAAATCAGAAATATAAACATACCAAGGCCGCCGCCGCCCATTCTGCAGCAAAACACAAAATTTCACCGGGATTAATCCATAATTTTTTCCCGGTTTTTATATTATGCCGAACTCACATTATCATAATGAATCCCGGTTTTTTTGCGGGTATGATGTATAATATCTTGACTTTTACCGCAAAATCGGTTTTTATACCAAATCGTTTTCAAAATTCGGGGAATGCCTCTTTTTTTTAAACCACGAAAGACACAAACAGAACGAAAAAACAGAATTTGGTATGCCCATGTTTTCAAAGCGAATTGGTATTATAATGCTTTCAGGCCATCAGTTGCGGGAAATAGTTTCCGTATCTTTATTTATCATACAGGAAAAAATAAAGGAATTGAAAAAAAAATTTATGAATCCGGAAAAAAAAATCACATCCTGTTTTTCAGGCATGATCCTGATTCTGGCAGGAATTTTCCTGGCTGTATACGCTCCGAATCTGAGTGCAGAATCTCCGGGGGATATGTTTCAGAATATGGAAGACCTTCCCTGGGAACTCCGGGCAGATGAGGTGGAATATGATCCGGGAAGCAAAACTTATATTGCCCGCAAAGGCGTTACCATTTCCAGGGGAAACAAAAAGGTTTCGGCTGATTTTATCCGTTTTGACCGGATCAATATGCGTGCCTTTGCAGAAGGCAATGTGGTCATGAGCACAGGTTCGGATACGCTGACCGGAAAACGGATTGAAATTGATCTCAAAGACGAAACCGGAGTGGTGTATCAGGGCAGCATTTTTTTCCGGCAAAGTCACTTCTATATTAAAGGCGGGGAAATCCGCAAGGTCGGTGAAAATGATTATCTGGCCCGCAAAGCCAGCCTGACATCCTGTGACGGTGACAGTCCGGACTGGAAAATCACGGCTCAGAAACTGGATATTACAGTTGAGGGATACGGAACACTTACCCACGGCGCACTGTGGGTAAAAGACATACCGGTATTTTATGTCCCCTGGCTGATTTTTCCGGTCAAGCAGAAACGCCAGTCCGGTCTGCTTTCTCCTGAATTCGGAAACTCGGACAGAAAGGGACTGGAATACAGCCAGCCCCTGTACTGGGCCATTGGGGAAAATACCGATGCCACCTTTTATTACGATTATATGGACAAACGGGGCAGCAAAATCGGCGGGGAATACCGCTATGTGCTGGATGAAAAATCAAAAGGCACTCTGATGCTTGATTTTCTGGATGACCTGAAAACAGATGATGGCTCCGGCGATACAGACAATGAGGAATGGGGTTATGACGGAGACGCATACGGCAGGCCCAATTCAGACCGCTACTGGTTCCGGATAAAGGCAGATCAGTCCCTGCCTTTGGGATTCAGCTCCCGGCTGGATCTGGATATTGTCAGTGATCAGGATTATCTGACCGAATTCAAATCCGGCCATGCCGGATATGACAAAAGCAAAACTTATTTCACGAAATATTTTGGCCGTGATATTGATGATTACAATGATCCCATCCGCACCAGCAGCCTTACACTCAGCCAAACCTGGGACGGTTACAGTTTCAATGCACAGACCATCTGGAATGATGATGTCACCCGGCGCCGCTGGGAGGAGACAGACAGCACCCTGCAGGAGCTGCCTGTAATCACCTTCAGCGCGTCCCGGCAGACGCTGACCGGAACCCCGCTTTTCTGGCAGGGGGATTCGGAATACACCCGTTTTTACCGAAAGGATGGAGCCAGAGGTCATCGTGCTGATGTCCATCCCCGCATATTCCTGCCCCTGCGGTTCGGAAACATGCTCTTTGCCGAACCTTCCCTGGGATTTCAGGAAACCATCTGGTATATTGACCGGACTGATGAGGGGGATACAAAAGAGGACAGAAATCTGCACAGGGAAATGTTTGATGCCAAACTGGAACTCTATACAGAATTCTTCCGGGTGTATTCTCTGGAAAACGGAAAAAGCAGTGTGCCGGGATACAGCGGTTTCCTGCCGGAAAAAATCAGGCACAGCATCCGGCCCCAGATCTCTTATGAACTTGTGCAGGATCAGGATCAGGAGGAATATCCCTATTACGACACTCTGGATCGCATTGAAAAACGCAACCGGATCAATTTTTCACTCGTGCAGACCCTTACGTCCCGGAGACCAAAGAAAACGCCTGCTGATCCGGACAGTTCATCCCGGCAGAATGCCTATGACTACAACCGCCTCTGCCGTCTGGAACTTGGGCAGAGTTATGATTTTTATGAATATGATATGACAGAGGCCAATTATGACTATAATTCAGCAGATCTGACCAATCCGGAGGAAGACAGTCATCTGTCTCCTTTTTTCGGGAAAATAGAGATTACGCCTCTGCGGTGGTTTTCCCTGGGAGGGGATGCAGAATGGTCCCACCGGGATAACCGGCTGATTTCCCATAATACGGCTCTTTCCCTGCACGACACCCGTGGCGATGTGTTCTTTGCCGAACACCGGTATACAAAGGATGAAAATGAATCACTTTATATGCGGATGAATGTGCAGATGACGGATGCTTTGTCTGTTTATGCGGATTATGAAAAGGATATGGACGCGGACGAGGAACTCAGGCAGGGACTGGGCGGCTGGTACAGAACACAGTGCTGGTCCCTGAATCTGCGGTATGCAAAAGAGCAGGATGAGCGCAGTTACGGATTCATGGTCAATCTGAACGGACTTGGAGGCCTTGGTTCCCCCTGACGGAAAATGAGACAATGAAAGGCGATATACTTTTACCCCAGTGGTATGTGCTGCATACCAAAAGCCGTTTTGAAAATGTGGTCAGTGAAGCACTGACAAAAAAATCCAAAGAGATTTTTCTTCCCAAAATTCTGGTGCGCAGCCGCCGCACAGATCGGAAAAAAATGATCCGGGTTCCGCTTTTTTCCGGATATATCTTTGTCAGGACCAGTCTGCATCCGCGGGAGCATCTGGACATTCTCAAAACCGCGGGAGCTGTGCAACTGATCGGTAATCATACCGGCCCGGTTTCTGTGCCTGAAGAAACCATCGCGTCCCTGAAAATCATGGTATCTACGGACAGCCCCTTAAACACAGGTGCACATTTTGAATCCGGGGACAGGGTCATTGTGACTGCCGGGCCTTTTGCCGGTGTGCGCGGTATTTTCTCCCGTTACAAGGGCGTAAACCGTGTGATTGTCAACATTGAAGTTCTGGGACAGTACGTGGCAGCGGAGGTCAATGAGCGCGATGTGGAAAAAATCCCGGAAATTTTGTCATAACAACTTGACTTTCTGTTAAATTTCCAATATTAACAAAAAACATCCCCAGGGCATGAGGCAATGTCCCTGTACGGCTGATTGAAATAAGATAAGGGAAAACAGGTGACTGTTATGAATTATCCCTGATTTTGCGTTTTCTGTGCGGTTCATCCGGACGGAAGACTTTATGCAGGGGTCATTCAATGCGGATGCCTGAATTTATTAACATGTTGAGGATAACAAAGGAGCAGACATGAACAAACTGGAGCTGATTTCAACTTTGAAAAACGAGGCGAATATCTCAAAAACAGAGGCAGCCAAAGTGGTGGAAATCTTTTTTGACAGCATGGCAGACGCGCTGGCTGAGGGCGAACGTGTGGAGATTCGCGGGCTGTGCAGTTTTTTTGTCAAAAAATACAAAAGTTACACAGGCAGAAATCCCAAAACCGGCGAAAAAGTTACCATCTATCCCAAACGGCTTCCTTTTTTCAAATGCGGAAAGGAACTCAAGGAACGGGTGGATGCCCAGGCAGCGGCCTGATTTCCTGCCGTGTCAGATTTTGATATTGACATACTCAGGGGGCAGAGATCCCTGAAAAAGCTGGCAGCATTTATCCGAAGGGGAAACATTCCCCATGCCCTTTTGTTTACCGGAGCTGCGGGCACAGGGAAACAGGCAGCGGCACAGATATTTGCAATGGCCTGCAACTGTGAGACAAAACAGGAGAATCCGCCATCAGAAGATGGCGGATTCCTCTCACAGTTTTCCTGCAACTGCAGATCCTGCCGGAAGATCCGTTCAGGCAGCCATCCGGATATCCATTATGTGGAGCCGGAAGGTGTGCTGATCCGCATTGACCGTATCCGGGAGATGTGCGATGTCCTGACCATGAAACCCTATGAGGCAAAAATCCGGGTTGCCATTATCTCCCGCAGCCAGGCCATGAACCCGGAAGCAGCCAATGCCCTGCTCAAAATGCTGGAGGAACCCCCCGCGCGTACCGTTCTGATTCTGACAGCAGAGCAGAACTCGGATCTGCTGCCCACCATTGTGTCCCGGTGTCAGGAAGTGCGGTTCACGCCTCTGTCACAGGAAACCGTCAGAAACATGCTGATGGAAAAACACAGTCTGAATGCTGCTGAGGCAGATATTATGGCCCTGCTGTCCGGGGGGAATCTGTCAAAAATCAGCGGAGGCGGCATGAACTGCCGGGAATGGATCGGGCTGAGAAACTGGATGATCCGCACGGTTTCAGATATACTGATCCAGGGAAATTCCGCATTTCCCAAAGGCATGCTCGCAGCGGAAAAAATTGCTTTGCAGAAAAAAACAATCCCGGACTGCCTGGATATTCTCGGTATCTGGCTGCGGGATCTGATTGTCTGCCGTTATGCCCCCCAAAAGGTTATAAACCGGGATCTGCTGTATTTAATGCAGGATATTTCACAGAAAATGACAGTGTCTGTTCTCCTGTCCAAAACTGATGCGATTGAATCCGCGCGCAAATCCCTGCAGGCAAACGCGAATCCGAGACTGACCCTGGAGGTGATGATGCTGCGGCTCGCGAAAGGCGAAAATGCTTAAAGTTGTCGGTGTCCGGTTCAAACCTGCCGGAAAGGTTTATGATTTCAATGCCGGAGCCTTTGTGCTGAAACAGGGTGATCCTGTGATTGTGGAAACCGAACAGGGGCTGGGGTTCGGATATGTGGCAGTTCCCCCGGAAAACCGGGAGGAGGAGGAATCCGGACGGATTCTCAGAAAGGTCTTCAGGCTGGCCACAGAAAACGATGCAGAACAGTTGCAGCAGAACCTGGAACTGGAAAAGCAGGCCCATGCCTTCTGTGAGGAATGCATCAGAACCCTGGGACTGGAAATGAATCTTTTTTCCGTGGAAAGCACCTTTGATTCCGGCAAACTCACGTTTTTTTTCACAGCAGACGGCAGGGTGGATTTCCGGGAACTGGTGAAACTGCTGGTAAAAGAGTTCCGCATCCGCATTGAAATGCGCCAGGTGGGCATCCGCAATCAGGCCAAAATGTGCGGGGGAATCGGCAGATGCGGCCGTATCCTCTGCTGTTCCGCTTTTCTGGAAAAATTCGAGCCTGTCTCCATCCGGATGGCAAAGGAGCAGGGACTTTCACTCAATCCCACCAAAATATCCGGACAGTGCGGCAGGCTCATGTGCTGTCTGACCTATGAAAATGACACCTATATTGCTCTGCGCGCGGATTTCCCGGAAATCGGCACTATGGCAGAAACTTCCAAAGGCATGGGCAGAATTGTCCGCCAGAATGTGATATGCAGACGGGTGGCCGTGGCTCTGGAAGATGGCACTGAATATGAATTTGATTTGGAAAACATACAGATAAAAAATAATCAGGAGAAATAATGTCCGGCCGTTTTTATATCACCACACCCATTTATTATGTGAATGCAAGACCCCATCTGGGCCATGCCTATACCACAATTGCAGCAGACACTGCGTGCCGTTTTCACGCCATGCACCAGGAGGAAACCTGGTTTCTGACCGGAACTGATGAACATGGCGACAAAATTGAACGGGCCGCGCGGAAAGAGAATATGAGTCCCAGAGCCTATGTGGACAAAATCAGTCAGCTTTTCCGGGATTTGTGGCCTGCACTCAATATCCGTTACAATCAGTTCATCCGCACCACAGATCCCGCGCATATGAAA
>CAZHPS010000264.1:0-9874 GCA_964534335.1 uncultured Desulfobacterales bacterium | reverse complement strand
TTGATTTTGACAAAAATATATACGGAGAAAAAATCCGGGTCAATTTTGTTCACCGTATCCGGGATGAAAAGAAATTTTCCGGCATAGATGAACTGTCTGCCCAGATTCACCGGGATATTCATACTTCACGGAATATCCTTTCCTTATAATAAGGGCTTTGCTGCCTGAACCTGTGTCTGCATATCACCAGATGAAAAACAAAACCCTGATTTCCCTTATCCCCGGCCTGCTCATTTCCATACCCGCGCTGTGGCTGGCGTTCCGGAATGTCCCGCTCGACGATCTCCTGTCCTATATGGCTTCCATTCACTGGCTCTGGGTGATTCCCTCTGTTATTATTATATTTATCAGTTTTTCTCTTAGAACACTCCGCTGGCAGATGATTGTGGGTTCTGTCTGTCCCCTTTCCTTCTGGGCAGCGTTTCATCCTTTGATGATCGGTTTCATGCTCAACTGCATTCTTCCGGGCAGAGTGGGGGAACTGGCCCGTCCCCTGATTCTGAACCGCAACACACAGGTTCCGCTTTCCACCGGACTGGCAACTGTGGCAGCGGAACGGATTTTTGATCTTCTGCTTCTGCTGTCTTTTTTGCTCATTGTCATGGCACATGTGGAAATTGGCACTGACACGGAGATCATTTTCAACGATATTCATCTGAACCGGGAAACCCTGGACATGATTGAAAGCGGAATGCTGAAACTGGCTGTGCTGCTTATCGCGGGAATTATTTGTGTCACGGCAGACAAAAGCCGGAAACTGATACAGCGGGGCATCATGACAGTTCCGTCCCTGCTGTTTTTTCTCTCCGCATCCGCAAAACAGAAACTCACAGAAAAAATCTTTGTTCCGATTTCCTGTCTTACAGACAGTTTTGCTTCGGGTTTTATGCTCCTGCGATCATGGAAAAAAATGACGTTATGCACTGTTCTGTCTGCTATGATCTGGATCCTGTCCGCATTTTCCTATTATGTTTTTTCCATGGGATGTCCGGGCATTGACCTGTCTTTTCCGGAAATGTTTGCAGTGATGATTCTGATCTGTTTTTTCATTGCCCTGCCCTCGGTTCCGGGATTCTGGGGAGTATGGGAAGCCGGAGGCGTATTTGCCATGTCACTTTTCGGACTGTCCGGCCCGGATGCGGCAGGTTTTACACTTGCCAACCATGCAATTCAGGTCTTTCCGGTCATTGGGATCGGACTGGTTTCAGCCATGATTACCGGAGTCAGGATTTCCCGGATTTCTGATGCCAAAGCCCCATAACGGCATTGGCTGTTTTGAAATTGCAAATAAAAATTTCAGACTTGTGTCCTTTACGGTAAAAAAAACTGGCAGGGATCAAACGATTGTTTTTTAAATCTGAATTTCGCACAGAAAAAAAACTCTGTGTGACTCTGCGGAAAACTCTGCGTCACTCTGTGGTTAAAAACAGTGCAGTCAAAGGTTTGCAGATTTGATTTTATGATTATATTTAAACCCTGATGTTTCAAAACAGCGGGAACTGGAAACCGGAGCGGGAGGCAAATCAGGTTGCGGTTTTCAGATGACCCATGAAATAAAATATATGAAAGGCGGTATGTTATGGAAATAATGAAAGTTCTGACCTATCCGGACCCGTTTCTCAAAAAAACGGCAAAACCGGTGGAAAATATTGATGAAGAGATTCATAAACTCATCGAGAATATGGTAGTTATCATGTATGATGCTCCGGGTGTGGGGCTGGCTGCCATGCAGGTGGGTGTGGACAAAAGCCTGATTGTATACGACAGCGGTCTGGGCAAGGAGGAGGAACGCAAACCTGAAGTCCTGATCAATCCGAAAATTGTGGCATCCGAGGGTTCTGTGATTTCGGAAAATGAAGGATGTCTCAGTGTGCCGGATTTCCGGGCAGATGTGAAACGCTGTGCAGCGGTTGCTGTGGAAGGTGTTGACAAAAACGGAAAACCTGTGCGCATTGAACGGGATGATTTTCTGGCTGTTGTGCTGCAGCATGAAATTGATCATCTCAACGGAACCCTTTTCATTGACCGGATCAGTTCCCTGAAAAGGGAGTTGTACAAAAGACGCATCAGAAAGCAGATAAAAAACAATGAATAAAGGATTTCGGACTGTTTTCATGGGCACGCCTGATTTTTCAGTGCCTCCGCTTCAGTCCCTTCACAAAAGCGGGCATGAAGTGCTTTTGGTGGTGACACAGCCGGATCGTCCCAAAGGCCGGGGCAGAAAAATGCTTCCGCCTCCGGTCAAAGAATGTGCTTTGTCTCTGGGATATGAGGTAATACAGCCGGAATCCGTGCGCACTCCTGAATTTATCCAAAGGATAGTAGAACTGAAACCGGATATTTTTGTGGTCGTGGCCTTTGGTCAGATTCTGCCGCAGAATCTGCTGGATATTCCCCGTATAGCGGCGGTGAATATCCATGCTTCTATTCTTCCCAGATACAGGGGAGCCGCGCCCATACAACGGGCTGTAATCAATGGTGAAAAAGAAACCGGTGTCACCACAATGCGCATGGATGCAGGCATGGACACAGGCGATATTATTCTGATGGAAAAAACAGAAATCTTTTCTGAGGACACATCTGCAAGTCTGCATGATCGACTGTCTGTCATGGGCGCGGAACTGATGCTGAAAACACTTGAAAAATTCCGTTCAGGAGAGATTCTGCCCATTCCCCAGAACCATGCAGATGCCACTTATGCAGACATGCTGAAAAAATCCGATGGCCTCATAGACTGGCGCAAAACCGCGTGTGAACTGGACTGCCTTATTCGCGGAACCAATCCATGGCCCGGCGCATTCTGTTTTTATGGGGAAAAACGGCTGCGAATCTGGAAGGCCAAAAAGATTTCCGAAAACACAGGATCCGCTCCCGGAACCGTGCTTGAAGGATTTCCCAATGAACTCCGGGTGGCAGCGGGCGATGGCGCACTTTTCATAGAAGAAATTCAGGGAGAATCCGGCAAAAGAATGACTGTCAGGGATTTTATGCGGGGATTCCGGATATCTGCCGGAACAGTGCTTACATAAACGGAAAAAGGAAAAAATGTCCTCTCCTCAAGAAGAAGATGATGAAGATCAAACCGAACTGCGTCACCCCATTCCGCCAGGGCCGGGCAGCCCGGATTATGAAAAAATCTCCTATGTTCTGTGGTGGATCAGGCATATTTTCCTGACGATTGCAGCCTGCTTTTTTCTGTATTTCGGGATTCAGGTTATGATCGCAGCTTACAGCCTGAAGGATCCTTTTTCCTTTGTAATGAGTTTCTTTTCTGCCAGTTTCATCATTCTTATCAGCATGGCACTGATTACCGGGTTTGTCTGGCGGATGGTAATATGCTGGTGGAACTCCTTTCATAAATATAACAAATGATAAACCCAAGTCATAACGATAATGATTTAATTTGTTTTTTTTCCAAAAACCGGAACAAATTCCTGCAAATCATGCTCTCATGCCAATTCTCCATTGATTTGATACAATATTGTTCCGCGTGTGCAAAAAACCGCTCCGCTCAATTTTTGCACTCCTCCATCAGGTTTTGGAGAGGACAAAAGTTGGTAAAAGAACTGTTGCATCATTTCACTTAAAATTGTAGGTCGGATTAGCATAAGCGTAATCCGACAACTTAAAATTGTAGGTCGGATTAGCGTAAGCGTAATCCGACAACTTAAAATTGTAGGTCGGATTAGCGTAAGCGTAATCCGACAACCCGGTATCCATTCGAATATTCACACCATTTAAGTTGAAACAATGCACTATAATTGAAATGAAGCACAAAATACTTTCGTGAGACCGAACTTCGTCAAAGCCGTTACGGGGCAAAGCCCCGTAACGGTTTACAGCCATTCCCCATTTATCATTCAGATCAGTCCTCAATCCGCAGTTTCATCTCATCAGAATTTGCACGCAGTTCCGGCGCATACATGCCACATGCTTTGGTGGGCAGTGCGCTGAATTTTCCCGGAATTTCCGCACGCAGCCGGTAAGACATGCTGTGTTTTCCCCTTGCAAGGGAGCGGACAAAAAAAGCCACTTTTTCATCCCGGAATTCCGTATACGCTCCCATTGCATTGTCTGTATAACCGCTGCGCACTTCCACAGGTTCAAATCCTGCTGCTTTCATGTCTTCAAAAATGATGTATTCATAATCATTTTTGCTTTCCATGACCAGTTCCACTTCCACCAAATCCCCGCTGGTGAGAACAGCAAGATTTTCCAAAGGCACGCGTTCGTATTTCTCCACTTTCTGATCCAATGCCTGCCCCCGTGAACCCGCAACCTTCACACTTTTGTCCACCTTGCGGAGTTTATAATACTGCCGATCCACTTTGATCTCCAGCCCGGCTTTGGTGATGTAATCTTCCAATGTGAAATAGCTGAGATACGCATTGAAATACAATGGCCCTTTGCCTTTGCGCCGGATTTCCACTGTATGCTTTCCGGTTTCCACCGCGTCACCTGATATCAGCAGGCTGTTGTCAAACGCGAACAGATTTTCCGCTGTAATCTGCACAGTCTTTTTCAGATTTCCGTCTACCAAAATTTCCACTGTCATATCGGATTTGCCCTCGTCTGTGGCTTCCAGATACTCTGCAAATGCCTCAATGCACACAGCTGTGTCCCGTGTGGAATTCCAGTACGTGGAATGCTTGCGGTTGTTGAGCAGGTATTTGACCATGCGCGATGCGGTTTCACTTTTCGGATCAGTTTTGCTGAGAAGTTTAAGATAATACGCATGCGCTTCAATTTCACTGCCATACCAGTACCACCAGTAACCCTCATTGCCCAGATTCAGATACGCGGTCTGATTTTCCTCATCCTGCACCACATACTGGCTGATATTCTGCATAATCATATCCAGCTTGGTTTTATGTCCCTGCACATGCAGGGCCAGCCCGTACATGGCTTTGCCGTAAACCGAAAGAGAATTGCGGTCACTGTAAAGAAATTCCTGCATTTCCCCGTTTTCACTTCCTGCGTCTGCCAGCACCATGTAAACAAACGCGTCCAGATTATCCGCAGCAGATTTCCACGGGTCTTTCTTTTTTCCTTCCTTACGTCCGTTGATAAGCAGTTTCACCTGTTCCTTTTCATAATTCTGCAGCCATGCTATGCCTTCCTGCAGAACAGAGGGAACAACAGCCGCGCCGTTTTTCTGTGCAATCTGCAGACCATGAACCACAACCGCTGTGGTATGCGGCCAGGAATATTCTCCCCAGCCGGAAAACCATCCCCAGCCCCCGTCAGACAACTGCATATTGCTCAGCCGCTGCACTCCGGTTTTGACCATATCCATCACTTCGGTTTCATCAAATACCGGATTGCGTTTATAGCGTTTCCACTGCGCAGCCCGTTCCTTGTCATTTCCAATTTCCTGTGCATTGAGATTGCTCTGTTTTTCCTGAATTTTCTTCAAATCCAGTCCGAGCCGGTTCAGCACATTCAGGGTCACGACTGTGGGAACAAAACGGTTAAGTGTCTGTTCTGTACAGCCATAGGGATAATCCGTGAGATAAGGCAGAGCGTCCACCATTGCCCCTGCCAAAGTCGGGGAATAGCGGATTTCCAGCCGGGAAGCCTCCTGCCTGCGTTGCTGCGGAACTTCCATTGTAATCAGAGCATTGTCCTGTTCGGGCCGAATCACACCGCAGAATGGAACCATTTTGTCCATGCCATGCACATAAACAGGAAAACGCATTTCCATTGCATCAGATTCCTCATCACTTAGGGCTTTCATGCGCACAATGGCCTCGCCTTCCTGCAAAACAGAAACCCGCCAGTCCACACGCATTTCACCATTGGAATCAACGGTAATGGTACGGTTTTTCTGATCTGTGAGCTGCAGACATGGGCCGTCCAGTTCAATGATGGCCTGTATCTGCTTTTTGCTTTTCAGGTAATTATGCACATTCGCGGATAATACCACTTCATCTTTCTGCACAAAGAAACGCGGAGCCTGCAATCGCACCATCAGATTTTTGGCTGTGACTGTTTCGGCTGTTCCCTCTCCCACGGCAGTTCCATGTCCCATTGCCCATGTTTTGATCTTCCATGCAGAAAGATTTTCCGGCATGGTAAAGGATATGTTTGCAATGCCTTTTTCATCCGCAGTGATGGCATCTGCCCAGAACGCTGTATCTGCAAACTGCGTGCGCACAACCGCTTCCTGCATATTTGCCGCTGGAGCAGCATCGGCTTCTGCCGGGGCTTCGGACTCACGGGATTTTTCCTCTTTGGCAGCAGATTTTGACATTGCCATATCTGCCGCAGCTTCCAGCATGGGAGCAGGCGCGGACGCTGGTGCGGACATGGCCTGTCCCAAACCTCTTGCGGATTTCATCATCATCTGATTTTTGTCTTTGCGGCCGTTCCTCCACTCATTCCCTTCCTCATCTGCCACCGAATGACCAAATATTCCCAAAGCCTGCATGGGAATCTCATTCTGCTTTAACAGATTGTGGAATACGCGATCCAGACTGCTTTCCGTGACCGGAGTGTGATGCCTGCGCCATTTCCAGAAAAAGGCTTTGATCTCAGGCACGTTGGAACCGCCGGAAATATATTCCACAGCCTTGTCATACACACTCAGCACCGTGGAACCCCGGAAAGGTTCACCCGAATAATCCGTAAGTTTCACTTTGATTTCTGCTTTTTCACCGGGTTTGTAACGCTCGGCAGAAGGCAGAACTTCCACGTTGATAACCCGTTTTTCCGGAGGCACGGCAATTTCTTTTGCTTCGGTATGCACTTTTCCGTCAGCAACGGTCAGGGCTTCGATAAAGAAATTGGGCATGTCTTTTTTGATCACTTCCATTTCTTCCACCAGACTTTTGCCTTTCATGCGGATGATTTTGGGCGGAAGATACACACCATTCGCGGGACGCACAAAGAGCAGCACGGTGGAATCCGCGCGATCCGTATTGATCATCAGCTTCACTTTTTCACCGGGTGCATATTCGCTTTTGTCCGGAATCAGTTCCAGTGCATTGAAACGGAAATCCTTTCCGTCAAATCCATCGCCCCGAACTGTGAAAAGATAACCGCCTTCAATCTTCTGATTTCTGCTGTCCGTTACTGTGCAGGAAAGCCGGTACTGTCCCGCAGACGCGGCTGTCATCTGCAATTTCATATCCCGGTTTTCGCGGGTTCTGATTTCCCATTTCTGCATTTCGCTTTCCGCAGGTTTGTCATTTTCATAGGAAATCCGGTACAGATGAATCAGCGCGTTTCCCTCCACATCTTTTCCTTCAGGCGTGCGTGCGGAAAAACCTGCCTGAATGGTATCCCCGCTCCGGTAATAGCCCCGGTCAGCCCACGCATACACTTTGAAAGGCTTGCGCGCGGCTGTGACACTGCCTTTTCCCACAATGGTGCGCCGGGAAAGATCTGTGACTTCTGCTGTGATTTCATAGCGGTGATCTGTTTCCCCGTGCAATTCCTTTGCCATTCGCGTGTCAATGGGAATTTCCACAGTGCCGTCCGCGCCGATTTCAATTTCATTGTCCATCAGCAGTTCAGGCGGAGGCGATGGCCGTTGCCACCACCAGGGAAATGGCCGTCTGCAACCCCAATCCTTCCATCCCGGATACCAGAGATAATCATATCCAAACCAGCCATATCCGGAACCGTAAAGCCAGTCCCAGGGGCCGATGGGATACCATTGCGTATCCTGCGTATGTCTCAGGACTTTGTATTTCACTTTTGCCTGCGTGACAGGCGCGCCAAAATAGTATTTGGCTGTGATTTTGGCTTTTACCGTATCTCCCAGACGAATCGCGTCTTCCGGGCCTTGCACTGTAACTTCAAATTCCGGTTTTTTGTATTCCTCCACCCGGAAACTTCCGCCCCCATAGCCCGGAATGTACAGTTGATAAACTCCGAGCATTGCCTCTTCCGGCAGCGCGTATTCAGCGGAAATTCCGCCCCATTCATCAGCTTTCAGGTTCTGCTCCCAAATCTTTTCCCCCTGGGGATTGTTCAACTGCACCGGAAACGTGGTGCCTGCAAAATCCGACACATTTGCCTGATCATACTGTGCTTTGCGCACCCAGCATTTGAATTTCACACTTTGACCGGGGCGGTATACAGGCCGATCCGTAATGGCAAAGACTTTGGTTTCATTGTATTCCTGATCATAATGCTGTGTATACCATACATTCCTGAATCCGGTAAACGCGAGCCGCCCATCCGGATGTGTGGCAATTGCCATCCAAATCATATTCGGATCAATCTGACTTGCTCCTTTGCCGGAGGCATTGAAAATGATCTGCCCGTTTTTGTCTGTATATTCAGCAAAATCGGAAATTTCCGTATCATTTCCCATGAGTTTGTTTTTCCACTCGCGGCGGTATCCGAAAAATTCCACATTGGCCTTTTCCACCGGTTGACCTGTAATTGCATCAGCCACATACCAGAGAATGCCATTGTCCAGATTTTTCCGCACAATAGCGGTATTGTCAAGCCAGATGACAATACGGCTGATATTGCCGTCTTCCATTTCTGCTGCAAGCAGATACGCGCCCGGCTCCTGCAAAGGTGTGGTGACAGTAATGCGCTTGTCAAAATGACCGGGCCGGGGTTTCAACTCCAAAGCCCATTGTGCAGTCTGCTGATCCAGATAGCGATCCTCATTCTCATACACAATGCGGTAGCCGATGCTCTCAGGATTCTGCTTATTCCCGTCAATATTCCGGGGATTGGATTTGATGTATTTTTTCACATCACTGAGCAGGGTTTCAATCTTGATAGGATGGGCAGTGAAGCGGACGCGGGAGCCGTTGCGGAAACGGTAATCCACAGTTGCTCCTTTTCCCGCAGGCTGGGTCATAAGCGGTTCAAATGCGCCCCAATTTGCGGTAATCTGTTTCACTTTGTCCGGATTTCCGGCCAGTTTCCAGAATTCCGCTGCTTTGGCATATTGTCTCCGATTTTCAAATATCTGCGCCAAAGCAGAATTATTGCCAATCTCTTTGTAAATGCGGATGAAATTGAATTCATCAGGCAGACGGAATCTTTTGATTCCGGTCGCGAATTTGGCAATGGTTTCCTCTTCTGCCAAAGTATGCAAAGCATAAATGCCGGTTTCCTCTTTTTTATCTGCATCTTCAGCATTTTCCGGTGCGCGAATGGATAACACCGGCATCATGGTCTGCACTCCAAACTGACTGTGAAGAAAATCCGCAAACCGCTGTTTAACCGTATTGGCATGTCCCTCATTCGCGTTCACAGCCTGCCTCAGCAGCCAGCGCCACCGTTCCCCGTCATTTTTGGCAGAATCCCAGGATTGCGGCAGATAATAATATATTGGATTGCCCTCTGCATCCACAGGTGCGCCCCGTGTCTGTCCGCAGTCAGAATAATTGTTGTCCTGCCAGTCCGGCAGGGTTTTGATGTCGGTAAGATACTGCAATCTCCACGAACAGTTGTAACCCCGGTTGCGCAGCAGCATATCCGCATAGGCCAGAAAAAATTCCGCATGTTCGGATTTTTCCTGACTCTTCTGAGCAGATTCTTTTTCCATTATGACACGGGCAGCGTCCATGAGTTGCAGCGCACGTCCCCTGTCTCTTTCAGACACATCAGCATACTGGCCCCCGCCCCGGTGACTGCCCCGCGTGAATTTCCCGGCAATTATAAAACCGTAATGCTGAAAATCCGTATAACTCTTTGCGGCAGCATAGAGAAGACGCCAGTTTTTCTGATGGATTTCAATGATTTTTTCCCGGAATTCATCCACCTCCTCCACCCGGTTCAGACTGGCAAGGCAGCTCACGCCCATATGCAGCTCATTGCCGGTTTGCCTAGGATCATTTGCCGGATCAAGACACAGTTTTTCAAACAGGGAAAACGCGTCTTTGTAATTGCCGTTTTTGAA